>JALWVW010000165.1 GCA_027079365.1 Campylobacteraceae bacterium
GGTTGATCTATGATGCTGTGATCGATGAGGCGTGCAATGTCAAAGTGATCATGACCCTCTCCACCCGTGCCTGCCCCCTGCACCAGATGATCACCCAGTGGGTCAAGGAAGCGGTAGAGAAGATCAGGGGCGTCGGTGAAGTAGAGGTCGAGGTGGTCTGGGAGCCAGAGTGGAATATCTCTATGGCACACGACAATGTCAAGCAAGCCCTTGCCGGAGTGCTTCCAAGCTAATGAGCGCCTCTAAAAATAGATGTTTTTTACCCAATACTCTGGCAGTCACAGACGCAAGCGCCCATTGCTTGGGTGAGTGCTCCTTTGTCGCATTGGGCAAAAAACATTAGTGGAGGTGCCTTCATGAAATTTCTCAAAGAGCTCTATGGCGGAGGGATACTGTTTTTTTACTACATCAAATACTTCGTCCTCATAGGCTATCCTGTGCTACTTTATGGACTGGACTACGCACCAAACCTCTATATCGATATCCTCTGGGTCTACTGTCTGGCACTGATGACCAAAGATATCATCTTTAAATTTGTGCTTAAGAGAAGCTATTGCGACAATGGGTCGTGTTCTTCCAAATAATAACACTCTAGAATCTCCAATCATAAACTTGCTATAATCTACGCAGATATACTTGTGAGGAGCATGCAATGTTTGGAATATTTGATAGCAAAGAGAATCCCAAAGAGGCGAAGATACTGTTTGGCTCTACTGTAGAGACCAAAGAGGCAAAAAGTGAGCGCAAGAGTCCTTATGATGGCAAAGTGGTCAGTACCTTTCCGATCTGTCATGAAGAGGATGCACTTCGCGCACTTGAGATCGCACAGAGGGCAGCGCCTGTGGCGGCCAAGTCCCCTCTGCATCAGCGTATCGCATGGCTCGAGGATGTGGCGTCCAAGCTGCGAGAGTATAGTGAAGATTTTGCCAAGCTGATGGTAGATGAGATCGCCAAGCCTCTCAAGTTTGCTCGTATCGAAGTGCTCCGTTGTGCAGAGACGATAGAGCTCACCGCCAAGGAGCTGATCGGGCTAGGGGGAGAGACGATCCCTACGGATGCGACGGCAAGTGGCAAGAAAGTACTGGCATACTATAACCGTGTACCGTTGGGTGTCTGTATCTGTATCACACCCTTTAACTTCCCGCTCAATCTTGTCGCACACAAGATCGCTCCGGCACTGGGCGCAGGCAACAGTGTCGTGCTCAAACCCACACCCGAAGCCCCATTGACCGCCTATCGTCTGGCCAGACTTTTTATAGACTCTGAGTTTGCAGTAGCCGATGCCCTCAGTCTGGTCTATGGCGATGCAGAGGTAGGCTCGACACTGGTCAAGAGTGCTATCCCCAGAGCTGTCAGCTTCACTGGTTCGGTACCTGTGGGCAAGGTCATCACACAGCAGGCTGGGATCAAAAAGGTCTCATTGGAGCTGGGAGGCAATGCGGCAAGCTTTGTAGACAAGGATGCTGATCTGGAGATGGCAGCGAAGAAGTGTGCCTTTGGTGCTTTTTACAATTCCGGGCAGGTCTGTATCTCCCTGCAGCGTATCTATGTGCATGAGGAGGTATATGAGGAGTTCACAGCACTGATCGCTGCTGAGACAGCGCTACTTAAGGTAGGCTCCCCTTATGAAGAGGAGACCTTTATGGGACCACTGATCGATGAAGATGCCAGACACCGAGCCAAGAGTTGGGTGGCAAGTGCCAAAAATGAAGGTGCTGTGGTGGCTGCAGGCGGAGAGGAGATCGAGGGGATCTTCCCTCCGACAGTGATGTCCAATGTAACCGATGAGATGAAGATCATCTGCGAAGAGGTCTTTGCGCCGATCGTGAGTCTGGTCTCTGCCCCTGATTATGAGACGGCGATTGCCAAGATAAATCAGTCACCCTATGGGCTCCAGTATAGTATCTTTACCAATTCACTCTCAACCACGCAGCGTTTTATCGAGGATGCAGAGTGCGGAGGGGTGATCATCAATGACATCCCAACCGTACGCTTCGATATCCAGCCCTATGGAGGAAGCAAGCTTTCAGGTGTAGGCAGAGAGGGGCCCAAGTGGGCACTCGAAGAGTTTACCGAGATCAAAACAGTGATGATTTTTTAAAGGATTTTTATGGACTATATGTTTGCACCGGGGTTTTTGGGAACGAAAGCGCCTTTTTTTATGGATTTTGTGACGATCGTGGTAGCATTGCTGCCATTTCTCGTCTGGTTTGGTGTGGGGTTGATACGCAAGGGGTATTATGGGTTTCATAGCTTTTATCAGATACTTGTCTTTATCACCTCACTGGTCGTGGTGGGATGGTTTGAATATGGGGTGCGTGCCGGAGGAGGATTCAATAGTTTCATCGAAGGCAACCCTCGCTCTGTGACGCTGATGTTGGTGGTGCTGGTCATCCATATCATCATCTCCACAGCCACGACCATCTACTGGGCAAAAACGCTCTGGCAGGCTTACGGGCATTATCAGGACGGCAGTCTGCCTGGAGGCTTCTCCGTACGACACATCGCCAGAGCCAAGCTGACTCTGATCGGTATATTTCTGACAGCATTGACAGGGGTTTGGGTCTATCTGTTGTTGTTTGTATATTGATTGTGTCCGCTGAATGATGAAGAAGGTAGCGATCTCTGCGTGTCTGTTGGGTAGAGCATGCCGTTATGATGGCAGAGAAAACCGTGATAATGCATTGCTGGAGAAGCTGGAGGGCAAAGAGTTGATACCTTTCTGCCCAGAGGATTTCTGCTATGGCACCCCAAGACCCACTATGGATCTCGTAGAGACCCAGCAGGGGATCAAGGCCCTCTCCAATCTCACAGGGGCTGACCTCGCTGCACCTATCGTCGCCTATGCGGAGGCCTTTTTTGACACACATCCCGATATTGATCTCTTCATCGGTAAAGACCGTAGCCCTAGCTGTGGTGTGTGCAGTGCAAGACTCTATGACAGAGAGAAGCAGCTGCTCTCAGAAGGGGCGACTGGATTGATGGCAGATGTAGCGAAGGGGAAAAATATTGCGTGCTGGGATGCGGAAAAGTACTAATCGTACTTCTTGAACTGCTCTAGCCAATCCTTATCCTCTTCGGTCAGTGTACCGACCTTTGCCAACAATTGGTGTTTGATACCGATGAGATCATGGATCTCCAGATAGGCGAGTAGATCAGGGTGGATGGTGGGTTCGGATTTTCCGTAGCTTATGAGCTGTTCTATCTCTGCGAGTAGTGTCTTTTTGTTTGGTTCATTTTCAGCTTTCATTCTGCTATAATACCAAATAAAATCATAAGGATACCCCATGCTACAAATTGGAGATCAAGCCCCGGCATTTTGCCTACCCAACCAAGATGAAGAGGAGGTCTGCCTGCGTGACCTGCAGGGCAGCTGGATCGTACTCTACTTCTACCCCAAGGACAACACCCCAGGCTGTACCACAGAAGCCTGCGAATTTACTGCTGCGATGCCAGACTTTTCAGGATTGGGGGCGACGATTCTGGGTGTGAGCCCAGATAGCCCTAAAAAGCATCGAAGTTTTATCGAGAAAAAAGCACTAGGCATCACGCTACTTTCAGACGAAGAGAAAGAGGCCTGTGAAGCCTACGGTGTCTGGCAGCTCAAGAAATTTATGGGAAGAGAGTATATGGGGGTGGTACGCTCTACCTTTATTATTGATCCTGATGGAAATGTAGCTGCAGCATGGGAGAAAGTGCGCGTCAAAGGCCATGTGGAAGCGGTCAGGGAGAAGCTGGAGGAGATGATAAATTAGAAGTTAGGAATTAGAAATTAGAAATTTCGGTTAGCATTGCTTCACAATGCTTGATGTGTTTGCGTAGGGTGCTGTGCCCTCACAGCACCAATGAAGATAGGAGCCACAATGAAGTTCATTCGATGGATAGGTTTAGTTGTTGTTTGGAACATGTTGTTATTTGGCGCTAGTTCTGCCACCGAACTTCACCTCACTGATACCCAGGCCAAGCAGATCGCCCACAAGATCTGGCTCAACGAAGGCTCTGGCAAAAAGAGCAAGCTGGTCTGGTGGAACAAGGGTGAGGAGTTTGCCTCTGTAGGGATCGGACACTTCATCTGGTTTACTGCTGATCAGCCCATGTGGTTCTGGGAAGCATTCCCTCCGATGCTGCAGTATATCACAGACAGAGGTGCCAAACCACCGCGCTGGCTCACCCCCCAGCTTCACTGTGTCTGGAACAGTTATGCCCAGTGGCAGTATGCCAAGAAGCACAGCACCAAAAAAATGAGAGAGCTCACCGCCTTTATGAATCGCACCAAGGGCTTGCAGGCTCGCTTTATGCTGCATCGTCTCAACAGCGCTTTCCCGCGAATCCTCTCCTACGCCAAAGCCAGAGGGCAGGGCAAGATCGTAGCACACAACTACAAGCGACTCCTCTACCGTAAGGACGGCTCCATCGACCCCCAAGGTGCCTATATTCTCATCGATTATATCAACTTCAAAGGTGATGGCATCAACAAAGGCGAACACTATCAGGGTAAAGGCTGGGGACTCTATCAGGTACTTACCCGCATGGATACCAGAGATCCCAACCCCTACCACGCCTTTGCCAAGTCAGGTAAATGGGTACTCGACCGCCTCACCCGCATCTGCCCACCCAAACGCAACCTCAAGCGCTTCAAAAGAGGCTGGTTTAATCGTATGGACAGTTATTTGAGGTGAGTGCTTTAGGAATTTTTGGCTAAAATGATATAAAAACACTGAAGGCACATTTTAATGAAAAGATTATTTATAACTCTCGGACTGGCATTTGGCATCTTGTTTTTCTCGACAGGCTGCGAGGAGGGTGATAGGACATTACCTCCAGTGATAGAAGAGCCTACTTTGCATTTTGACAGAGAAGGGGATTATAATCTTTCGGAGTATCTCGTTCCTAATAGCGAACGAATCAATACCTACCAACTTTCAGAGTATACTGACAATACAGGAAAACGAAGCTATAGCGACACAGACAAAAATACATCATACTATTCACTCAAATATCTAAAACCAGATGTAAACAAAACGGAGGAGCTTCAAGATGATGCGCCAATGAGAGTATTTGAGGTGCAGGCAGATAGAATCGAGGAGTATGCTTCTGAGGATAACCGCACCACAGAGATTGTAAAGTATGCTAGTGTAGGTGACTATGTAATCATAAATGAATTTACTGTAGAGGAAGGAGATAAGTCTAGGAAGTTTAGTATGCTGTGCCAAGCTACAGGGCATCTCTCAGATTATGATAAACATAAAGATGTCCTGAGGATCTCATGCGACATAAATGAAAGCAATAGCCTTACCTTTGAAGGTAGTGAAGGCAAAACTATTAAAAATGGTACATACGACCTATGGTTTGCAAAAGGGATAGGAATGGTGCATTCTGTCAAGGATATATGCACTGAAACTACCTTTGATGGTATTTCAAAAAAGCGTTGTGATAAAGAGATACGAGAATGGTTAAGTGGTACAACGATCTAAATTTTAAATATGTCCTCTTTCTTCATATTTGAAACAGGTATCCGCCTGTTTCAAATCCCCTTAAATAACTTTTCGGTATAATCCGCGTCCATATTCTTTAACAGGGTTGCGTAAACAGCTTGAATATTGGAAATACACATGTAGTTATTCCTTGAATGGTTGCCCCGAGCTTTATCGGAGGGTTAAGGACTACAGCGGCATCAAACCTAAGTCGAAGCAATGCAATAAGCATAAAGCTTCCTATCACTAATGTTAATACTACCAAGGAGACAAAATGGTAACAATGAAAGACCTACTAGAGTGCGGTATGCACTTTGGACACCAAACAAGAAGATGGAATCCAAAAATGAAGAAATTCATCTTTGGCGAGCGAAAAAATATCTACATTATCGACCTTCAAAAAACACTTAGATACTTCAGATACACCTATAATGTGGTGAGAGATGCAGTAGCAGAAGGACAGACTGTGATCTTCGTCGGTACGAAGAAGCAGGCGAGACAGGCAGTCAGAGAGCATGCGATCAGAGCAGGTATGCCGTTCGTCTCTACCAGATGGCTTGGCGGAATGCTGACCAACTATCCAACCATCAAGAAATCAATCAGAAAACTAGAGATCATCGAGCAGATGGAAGAGAATGGCCAGATCGATATGTTGACCAAAAAAGAGGCACTCATGCTCAAGAGAAAGAAAGTAAAATTGATCTCTTACCTTGAGGGCTACAGAGACATGAAGAAGCTCCCCGACATGATGTTTGTTGTGGATACTGTCAAGGAACATATTGCTGTCAAAGAGGCACACAGAATGGGCATGAAAGTAGTTGCTCCACTGGATACCAACTGTGATCCTGATCTCGTGGACTACCCCATTCCAGGCAATGATGATGCAATCCGTTCGATCAACCTCTTCTGTAGAGAGATCGCAGATGCCTGTATCGAGGGCAAAGCACTCTATGCTGAAGCACACGGCGAAGAGGCATCAGGCACAGATGAAGTGACTGAGAGTATGGTAGCAGCAGCAGAGGCAAATGTCTCTGAGGCGGAGGTCAAAGAGATCGTCAAAGAAGCCAAAAGTGAAGAGACAGTAGCACCTGTAGCAGAAGAGAAAGCACCAGTAGTGAAAGTAGAGACAAAAGCATCTGATGACAAGAAAGGTGATGATCTGACCAAGATCGCAGGTGTGGGTAAAGTCTATCAGGGAAAACTCAATGATGAAGGCTTCTATACCTATGCTGACGTTGCCAATATGAGTGATGAAGCGATCCAGGTGATGGAGGAGAAGTATAGCTTCAAGGGCAACTTCAGAGATGCAGTTGCATCAGCAAAAGAACTGGCGGAGGCATAAAATGGCAAATTTTGGACCAAAGGATATCAAAAAGCTCAGAGAGATGACTGATGCGGGCATGATGGACTGCAAGCAGGCACTTGCAGCCTCTGATGGAGATATGGATGCAGCGCAGGAGTGGCTCAGAAAGAAGGGTCTCGGCGCCGCCGCCAAGAAAGCAGGTAAAGTAGCTGCTGAAGGCGCGATCGTCATGAAAATTGGAGAGCACAAGGCTGTACTGGGAGAGATCAACTCCCAGACAGATTTTGTGGCACAGAATGAAAAGTTCAAGGCCTTTACGGCAACAGTGGTAGCCCATGCGTTTGACAATGACCTCAATGATGCAGAAGCACTTAACGCTTCTGAGATCAATGGCCAGCCCTTTGCCGAGTTTATGTCGCTGAATATCGCTACCATAGGTGAAAACCTTGTTGCCAGAAGATTTGCCACGATTGATGCCGGAGAGAATGGTGCTGTCAATGGATATATCCACGCCAACGGAAGGGTGGGTGTGATCGTAGCAGCAGAGTGCGACAGTGCAGAGACAGCTGCTGCTGTCAAGAATGCACTCAAAGAGATCGCGATGCATGCGGCGGCGATGAGCCCCAAGTTTCTCGATGAGAGTAAAATCGATGCTTCAGTGATCGAAAAAGAGAAAGAGATCGCAAGAGAGCAGCTCCTCAAAGAGGGTAAGCCTGAAGCGATCCTTGAGAAGATCCTTCCCGGTAAGATTAAAAGATTCTTGCAGGACAACACTCTGGTAGATCAGAAATTTGTCATGAATGATAAAATGTCTGTCTCTGAGTATCTGAACTCTGTAGCCAAGGAGGCTGGCGGTACAGCGAAGCTTGTAGCATTTGTCAGACTTGAGCTCGGTGAAGGTATTGAAGTGGTAGAAGAAGATTTTGCTGCGGAAGTGGCTGCACAAATGGGTTAGCAAAAAGCTCCGTATTGGAGCTTTTTGAATTAGAAATTAGAAATTAGAAATTAGAAACTTTTCCTGCACACCTTTTCTCCTAGTTAATTATGTTAAAATACTTTTAAAATCAAAAGGTATTTTATGTCCCAAGCTCTTCTGGAAGCCGTAAAACTTTCTCATGCATTCGACTATCCTCTCTATCATGATGTGAGCGTCATGCTGCAGGCTGGAGAGAGTATGGCAGTTGTGGGGCGTAGTGGTAGCGGCAAATCTACGCTTTTGCATACGCTTTCAACTTTTCTGAAACCAGACAGTGGGAGTGTGATGTTGTGTGGTAAGGATGTGTATACCCTCAAGGAGGAGGCACTGGAGCAGCTACGCCGAGAAGAGATTGGAATTGTTTTTCAGGCACATTATCTCTTTAAGGGGATGACGGGAAGAGAAAATATAGAGATTGCTACCTTGCTATCGGGAGAGGACATAGACCCTTTGCTGCTCAGGGAGCTTGAGATAGAGGAAGTCATCGACCAGAAGATAGGGGATCTCTCTGGAGGACAGCAGCAGAGGGTATCTATTGCCAGAGTATTGAGTAAAAAACCCAAAGTTATTTTTGCAGATGAGCCTACAGGCAATCTGGATAAGCAAACAGCAATGCTAGTGATGACAGTATTGCTCAACTATATCACAAAAGCCGATGCTGCACTCTTTATGGTCACACACGATGACGAAATAGCTGGTCGTTGTGACAGGCAGTATCGTCTTGAGGGACAGATACTGTCTGCGGTTTGATATTATTGTGTTGTCCTTAATCCGACTGGTGGGTTTTTTTGCTATAATCGACTTGAAAAAACAGTACTATTTCCACGCATGGAATAAAAGGAATTTCTGATGCACTACAAGGCACTCCTTACATTTTTTTTGGCGGCACTCTTTTTTTCAGGATGTAGCATGAGCAATACCCCTCTGAGTCTCATTCCTCACAAAACAACTATCTCTACTGAGGAGATCAACGATGCCTTTGCAAAAGTTTTCCCTATACAGAAGAAGTCCTCTTTTGGTTCTGTTGCCCTCAAAAGAGCACTACTGAGACCCTCTTCCGAAAGTAACAAGGTAGCACTCTCGGTTGCTTTTGGTCTGACCAGTTTTGAGATTCCGGAAGGGATCGAGGGGGCACTGATACTCTCTGCAGGGTTGAGGTATGATCCACACAGCAAGAAGATATACCTCAAAGAGGTGACACCTGTGGGTGTCCGATTCAATGATGCTTCACTCGCACAGTATGTCTCCAAAGGAGCAAGATCTGCCTTGAAAATTATTGCCATGCGGGAGCTGTCTGATATAGAGATCTATCAGCTCAAGGAGAGTCTCTCTGCACGCTTTATCAAAAATATTACTGTCAGTAAAGGGAAGATTGTACTTGAGTATGGACTATGAGAAAATTAGAAATTAGAAATTAGAAATTTTGGTGTGTGTTGCAATGCAACACTTTTCCTTTTACTATTTTTTTTGTGCGATGAGCACTCCTTCGATAAGGGTATCAATATCCCCATCCAAAATCGCATCAACGTTACTAAATGGCTGTCCGCTACGGGTGTCTTTGATCTGCTGGTAGGGCTGCATAACATAGGAGCGTATCTGGTGCCCCCAGCCGATATCTGATTTTTCTACACCATCAATTTTTGCCTGTTTCTTTGCCATCTCATATTCATAAAGTCTGGACTTGAGCATTTTCATGGCTGCAGCCTTGTTTTTGTGCTGACTTCGGTCGTTTTGGCACTGCACGACGATGCCAGTAGGCTCGTGGGTGATACGGATGGCAGATTCGGTCTTGTTGACATGCTGTCCTCCCGCACCGGAGGAGCGGTAGGTATCGATACGGATATCTCTGTCTTCTATCTCGATATCGATATCATCTTCGACCTCTGGAGAGACCATCACGGAGCTGAAAGAGGTGTGGCGTTTGGCATTGGAATCAAAGGGGCTAATGCGTACCAGTCTGTGGATGCCGTTCTCTACCTTGAGATAGCCATAGGCATTCTCTCCCTTGATGATGAAACTCACATCTTTGATCCCTGCCTCTTCTGCCGGCTGGTAGTCCAGCACTTCGACTTTGAATCCGCGTCTCTCTGCCCAGCGTAAGTACATACGATAGAGCATGCTAGCCCAGTCCTGACTCTCTGTGCCTCCAGCACCCGGATGGATGGATACAATGGCATTGGCACTGTCATGCTCACCACTGAGCATCATCTGCACCTCCAATGCATTGGTGCTCTCCTGTAAGGACTCTGCATCCTCATAGAGCATCTCCAGTGTCTCTTCATCTTTTTCATTGTTAGCCATCTCAAAATACTCTACCGCATCGTGTACGGCATCTCTGGCATGTTCAAATGTCGCCAGCATACGCTCTGTTCGTGTCTTCTCTTGAGAGATCTTTCCTGCCGTCTCTGCGTCATTCCAAAAGTCAGGCTCTTGCTGCATTTGTTCGATCTCTTTCAGGCGTGCTTCAAGTTGATTGGGCTTGACTATATTGGTGATATTTTCTATCTTGGCAGAGAGGGTTTTGAGCAGTTCGCTGTATTCATAATTGTCCACTGAGAGAGTTCCTTTTTTGCTGTAGGGTGCCGTATGACTCAGCATTTTAATGCGTGTGTCCTCGCAGCACACATAGGCTTTTGGTGTTTCCTGGGACAACACCCTACAGTAATATTTTGGTATGATTTTACCAAAATATAGCAAAATAGGTGGTTAGCGATGGTCATAGCAAGAACGATCGAGGCATTACGGGAGGCAAGGGCTTCTTTGGGGGGCAGTGTAGGGTTTGTGCCTACGATGGGAGCACTGCATGAGGGGCACCTGAGTCTGATACGAAGAGCTAGGGAAGAGAATGTATGCCTTATCGTCTCAGTCTTTGTCAATCCTACGCAGTTTTTGGAGGGGGAGGATCTGGATGCCTACCCTCGAAGAGATGAGGCGGATATCAAGATCTGTGAGCTGTCCAAAGTCGATATCCTCTTTATGCCGACAATCGACCAGATGTATGAGCAGGATGAGCTCTGCATAGGAGCACCAGCAGTGCGTGGCTATGTACTGGAAGGAGCCAAGAGACCGGGACACTTTGACGGGATGTTGCAGGTGGTGATGAAGCTGCTGAATCTGACACAGGCAGACAGAGCCTATTTTGGTAAGAAGGATGCCCAGCAGCTAGCGCTAATCATGCAGATGGTACGCAACTACTTTATGGGCGTAGAGATCATCCCCTGCGAGATCGTCCGGGACAGCAAAGGGCTGGCACTCAGCAGCCGCAATATCTACCTCACAGCAGAAGAAAAAAAGAGAGCACTCTCCCTCTCGCAAAGCCTGAAAAAAGCCACAGAGATGGTCATGGCAGGAGAAAAAAGCACCCAAGCTATCACAAAGGCGATGGAAACAATGCTGGAATCCGCAGACAGAGTAGAGTATGTTGCGATCGTCAACAGGGCATTCGAACCCCTTCAGGAAGTAGAGATCGGCAACACGATTATCCTGGTTGCAGCATGGGTAGGGAAGCCCCGCTTGATCGATAATGTGTGGATATGAATTATAAAGACTTCTGCTATAAGACTCTCCTGCTATAATTTCCCATAAAATCGATAGAAACAGGGAAAATTTTAATGAAATCTACTATAATTCATACATTGATGAGTGTCGTGACAGTATTTGTCTTGGGAGGCTGTGGAGGTTCTGGATCATCAGATGTACAGGATGGCAACAGCACGGATATTGCTTCAAATGCATTTAGCCAAAAGATACTTTTTCCTTTTTATGATCATGAGCATGATACAGAAATATGGGTAACGGATGGCACAGAGCAAGGAACTTCCTTACTCAAAAATATCAATAATCAGCCTAGATCTGCCGAGGTATGGTATCTGAAAAAAATAGGGGATAAAATATACTTTCAGGCAAATGATGGCACACACGGTGTAGAAATATGGGAAACGGACGGTACAGAAACAGGTACCCAGATGCTAAAAGATCTTTCTGAAGGGCATGGTTCGTCTATGCCAAGATGGTTTACCGGAGACAGTGATAGGTTCTTTTTTCAAGGATCCGATGGCACACATGGTGTTGAACTTTGGGTCAGTGATGGCACAACAGAAGGTACACATCTCGTCAAAGATATTCGGAAAAATGGCAACTCTAATCCCAGTGGTTTTACCTTTATCGGAGAGCAAGTCTACTTTACTGCCTATGATGGCATACACGGAACAGAGCTCTGGGTCAGTGATGGCAGAGCAGAAGGCACGCATCTTGTCAAAGATATCAACGAGAACAGTAACTACTCTATATCTAGATTGGGATTTTCTTTTCAGGGAAAGCTCTACTTTGCTGCAGACGATGGTACTCATGGTGCAGAACTCTGGGTCAGTGATGGTACAGCTGAAGGCACCCGTATGCTCAAAGATATCAATCCGGGTGCAGACTCGTCAAGTTGCTATGGCATGGTGAAACTTGGTGGCTTTTTCTATTTTTCGGCAAGGGATACTGGCTATAGAAACAAATTATGGAAAAGTGATGGTACGACGGATGGCACAAAGCTATTTCGAGACAGAGATGGGCACATCATTGAAAATCCCTCTTATTTGACACTTGTTGGTCAAAAACTCTATTTCACAGCGAAAGACAGTCATGGTACTTTGGGTCTATGGGTCAGTGATGGCAGTACACAAGGTACCTATTTGCTGAAGGATACAGGAGAGTCCTATGGCTTTACGGTGTCTGGGAAGTATCTATATTTCTCAGCAGTGGGAGATGGGTCATACGGTAAGGAGTTGTGGCGGTCTGATGGTACAACAGAAGGTACACAGATGATCAAAGATATCAATCCAGGAGTTGGATCCTCGAACCCGGCCTATTTCTCAACGATAGAAGAGGGAAAGATATACTTTAGAGCCGATGATGGTGCTCATGGTGTGGAACTTTGGGTCAGTGACGGTACGGCACGGGGCACAAGAATGATCAAAGATATTAGAACAGGAGAGTGGGGAAGTTCTATTCAGTTCATGAAAGTATTTAAGGGAAAGATATATTTTTCAGCCAGTAATGATAAGCATAGAAAACAGCTCTGGGTCAGTGACGGTACAGCTGAGGGTACACATATTCTCAAACTCTTGGAAGAGGGCACCTCAGGCATATCACCTTATCGTTTTGGAGATATCTATTATGCTCGTCTAAAAGGTAAGCACTATTTTTCAACCTTTCTATATGACAGAGGTTACTTGAATGGGTATGCACTCTGGAAAAGCGATGGTACAAGCGAAGGAACAGAAATCATTCTAGAACATAAAGACAGTAATCCGATTTCTAAGAATTTCTTCTCATTAAAAACAGTCAAGGGAAAAATACTTATGCTTGGACATGATGCAGATCATGGGAAAGAGTTGTGGGTTAGTGACGGGAGTGAAGAGGGTACGCATCTTCTCAAAGATATCTATGCGGGGGAGCACAGTAAGAATGGAAGTCATCCTTCAAGTTTTGTCAGCATAGACGACAAAGTGTATTTTTCAGCTGCAGATGAAGTGCATGGCAGGGAACTCTGGGTAAGTGATGCAACTGAAAATGGTACACATATTGTCAAAGATATCAATCCCGGAAAGAATGGCTCTTCTCCTTATTTTCTCTCTGTATCGGGGAAGGCACTCTATTTTTCTGCATTTAAAAAACGGGAAGTTTGGATGAGTGATGGTACCGTAAAAGATACCCATAAACTGATAGATAACAGCGTACTGGAGGGGCAGACGATCACTATGTTGAAAGCAGCGGGAGATATCCTTTGGATCGGGACAAGGGATAGGGACAAAGTCTATCACCTGTGGGTCTCGCACCCCTCAAGGCAGACAGTAGTGAAGCTTGCAGATAGTAATATTTTTGAATTTTACTATGGTACCACTATGCTACTCAATGACAAATTTTTCTTTTTGAAGAAAAAAATGTCAACGGTTGGAGAAGAAGATAATATTTTTGAACTCTGGTCTAATGATGGCACGGTCAAAGGAAGCAAAAAAGTCAGAACTTTCAAAAACTGCTCTTCTCTAAAAATAGAACAAGTCACACTTTCTGACAAGTTTTTTCTCTATGAATGGGTATCAGATGGTGTAGCAGGCAGATTGAATATCTGGGTAAGCGATGGGGAAAAAGAGCATACAGAAATAGTAGTGAAGTCAGCGCAAGGTGGTTATGTTTCTGGATCAATAGACGATGAAATTTTATTTAATGTCTTTGGCAGAGAATACATAGAATTATATAGGACAGACGGCACTACTGAGGGAACAAAGCTTATCAAAAGCAATCAATGGTAGCAGGATACTGATCCCATGGACATGTCGTAGAAAATAACAGTAATCTAGATATGCATCAGAATATGTGGGTGCCCCTAAAACAGATCCGGTAGTGCCTCATGTGGGGTGGGGCGTCGTTTTCTGCTGGGAGGAGTGAACGAAGGTGTAGGTCTGGCAGCTCTTTTGGGGCGTGAGAGCGTCCGTTTTTTCTGTTTGCGTTTTCTGATTTTCTGTTTGCGCTTGATCTCTTCTCGTTCTCTTTTTAGCTTGGCTTTGATCTCTCTGGTGCGTCGTCTCTGTTTACGCTTGGCGGCTTCTTGTCGTTTTTTCTCCTCGGCTTCAAGCTTTTGTTTTTGAATGATGGAGAGATCGGGCTGAAGATAGCCAAGTTCTATGAGGTTACTGACGATTTTTTTGAAAGTGGGTACGGCTGACTGTGAGGCGAAGTGCATGTGTTTTTTGTCTAGACGGATCGCAAGTACACCGATCGTATATTTATGACCCTTCTCATCATTGGCAAAGCCGTAGAAACTACTGTTGTACTTGTCGATATATCTGCGGTGTTCGACGATATGTGCGGTACCGGTTTTGCCGCCAATTTCGAGTCCAGGGTAGCGTGCTGCTTTTCCTGTGCCATCTGAGACCACTTTTTTGAGTATCTTCTTCATTTGTGCCGCGGTCTGTTTGCCGATGGGGCGAAGGTCGCCTACGCGTGGGCGCGTGCGGTACTTTTTTCCCTTTCCATTCTGGAGGTAGGCTGCGATCCTGGGGGTGACGGCCTTCCCATCATTGTTGAACGCACTGTAGGCTTTCCAGAGTTGTGCAAAGGAGGCCATCATCCCATATCCGTAAGCCTGGTTGGCGCGGTGGAGTTTGTTGGAGAGCTGTTTGCTTGTCTTGATCTTGCCTGTCAGCTCCCGGGAGAGGTCGATGCCTGTGGCAGAAGCAAACCCAAACTGCTTGAAACCCTGATGAAACATCTTGCCCGTTAGTCTCCAGGCGATCTTGGAGATGCCGACATTGGAAGAGTGGACAATGATATCAGTGGCGGTTTGAGAGTCGAAAACCTCGTCGTCACTGATGGTATATCGGGCAGAGATCTTGAGTCTGCCTCCTTTGGTGTCAAACCAGGTATCTGGTGTGACCTTGTGGTGCTTCAGCGCTACAGAGAGCGTAATAGGCTTCATGACCGAGCCTGGCTCATAGAGAAACTCACTAAACTTTGGGTTGAGGCTGTAAACATCTCCTTGTTGTATGTGGTCGGGGTCATAGCGTTCGGAGCTTGCCAGCGCGATGACCTTGCCGGTGCGACTCTCCATCACACCTGCAATGATCTCTTGTGCATGGGTGAGATCCTTCATTTGATCCAGTGTCAATTCTACTCTTCTTTGCAAAGAAAGCGGGATATTGAGATGGATATCCATACCGTCTTTTCTGGATTTGACGATGCTACTTTTGTTGCGGATGATGGTGCTGGCAACATCGCGCATGCCTTTGACGGAGCCATTTTGGTTGCTGTTGAGGTATTTTTCATAGCTGCGCTCCAGCCCTTTGACTCCCTTGACTTCGGTATATTTCCCCTCATCGGTATTGCGCACATAGCCCAACACTGGAGAGAGGGTGTCCTTGAGAGGGAAAAAGCGCTCCTCTCCATTTTCGGTGATATCCAGTCCATACAGCAGATCTACCCCCCGGCTATTTTTGATAGAATGAAAGACCTTGAGTCTGCGGAGTTTATAGGCGAGGGATTTGAGCCTGATGGCGGTATTGGCATCGATTTTGTCTGCCAATACGGTGTAACCCTTATGTTTCTTGAGGGTCTCTCTGAGGGATTTTTCATCGATACCGCTGTAAATGGAGAAGAGGCGGATCAGGAGTGTCTTTTTGTCCGGGTCGATACTTTGGGTAAAGAGGGTCGCCTGATAGGTCTTGCTGGAGCGGCTGAGTGTATAGTCGTCACTTGAGATGATCTTTCCTCTGAGTGCCCTGTCATGAATAATGGCTGTATGGGAGGGGAGGTGCCGTTTGGCTGTGATGGTATGAAAAATTGAGACCAGAAAGCCCATAACAGCAAGCAGGAGAAGCAAAAATAGTACCAGTGTTCTGATCGGTTTTTGCTTGAATGTACCTCCTTCTTCCTGCATCTTTTCCCCTGTAGTTTCTTGATTTTCCGCTATTTTAGTAGATTTTATCTTCTAATAGACTATAATTATACTGATTTAATACTAAAAAATAGAAAAATAAGAAAAACCATGATTGACAAACCACTTTTTGCCGCTATTATTGCACTTTTTACACTCTCGTTGATGATGAGCTATTCACTCTCTACTTTTGCGGTACTGTATCATGGATTTGGGGGAATGCACTTTTTTGTCAGGCAGGCATCTGCGGTTATGATGGGAATTGTGATCATGGTCTTTCTCAGCAGGCTTGATCCAGATGTGTGGTTCGCTCGGATAGGGTTTGCTCTTTTTGTAGGCTCTTTTGTGGCTATGGTGATGATGCCTTTTCTGCCTGAATCTTTGGTCAAGAGTGTCTTGGGAGCCAAGCGTTGGATCCGGTTGGGGCCGGTGTCGATCTCTCCGGTTGAATACTTCAAGGTGGGCTTTGTCTTTTTTCTCTCCTGGAGTTTTTCCCGCAAGATGCTTCTACATGGCAAACTCTCTCTTTGGGAAGAGATCAAGGTGATCTTACCCTATATGGCGATCTTTGCAGTGGCAGTGATGTTTATTGCTGTGTTTCAGAAGGATCTGGGGCAGGTGATGGTATTGGCATTTACACTGCTGATCCTTTTCTCTTTTGCCGGACGGAGTCTGAAGCTGTTCTTTCTCAATATCAGTATTGGATTGGCGGGGTTTGTGGTACTGGTAGTGATCGCACCACACCGTATGGCGAGGATCAAGAGCTGGTGGTCTACGGTGCAGGATCACTTTCTGGGATATTTCCCCGCCTCCATGGTCTCTGAGTTCAAAGTGGACGCCGCTACCGAACCCTACCAGATATCCAATGCACTCAATGCCATCCACAATGGCGGTATTTTTGGTCAGGGGCTGGGGAATGGGCAGTTCAAGCTGGGGTATCTGAGTGAGGTGCATACCGACTTTATCCTGGCGGGGATCGCCGAGGAGCTCGGATTTGTCGGGCTGGCAGTGGTGGCATCTTTGATCATTGTGATCCTCTTTCGTGTCTTTCAGATCGCTTCCAAGGTAGAGAACCCTGCCTACCATCTCTTCAGTATGGGTATCGGTCTGCTGATCGTACTGGCCTTTCTGGTCAACAGCTACGGTATCTCAGGCATGATCCCTATCAAGGGGATCGCAGTCCCTTTTCTCAGCTATGGTGGATCCCATATCATGGCGGCATCGATCGGTATCGGGATGGTACTGATGATCTCCAAAAAGAGGAAAATCAAAGGGAACCACCAAGTTCCTCTTTCTACCTAAGCCAAGTTTTTTGGATGCAAGTTTTTGAAACTTTCAGGTGTGCCCGAAACTGCAACGAAAGAACCCTGAAGAGTTTATGCTATAATTGTTAGATGAAACGGAATATAAATATGATACAGAATATACTTACGGATGCAAAAAAAAGATATTTGTCTGATGGGGTTGAGTTGCTTGGTATCTTTGGGTCTTATGCTCGAGGGAAAGCGGATATCTATAGCGATATTGATATTGCCTACCGAGTAGACAGAGAGAGGTTTGATCAGGCTTTTCGTGGAGGTTTTGCCAAGTTGTTACGACTTAAAGAGATCAAGGAGGAGCTAGAGAAGCGTCTACGATGCAAGATCGATCTTGTTCCCCTGGAGCATAGTGCGCCACGCGCCAAAGAGGAGATTCTCAAGGAGCTTGTCTATGTCTAAAGTATCATTGAGACTGGCAAGTATTATCCGTAGCATAGAAGATGTGGAGTTTATACTCAACGAAAATAACCTGAAGATTACACAAGCGATAGAAAATAGGATTATTAAGCCTGCTATTCGTATGCATTTGGTTAAGATCGCAGAGCAGTTTTCCAAACTCAAAGAGGAGAATGCTTTTGCGGTGTTATCGCAATTTTCAGAAAATGATCTTCGTGGTATTGCTGCGGTGAGAAACTATATCGCACATGATTATGATAGTGTAGATGACCATATCATAGAAGATGTTGTGCGTTTTGATCTGCCGCGTATCAAATCTGTGGCAACATCCATAGTGCAATAATATATGAGGGTACAGAGATGAGCATCATCATGACAGGTGGCGGTACTGGCGGACATCTGGCGATCATCAAGGCGGTCAAAGAGGCGATGGTAGGTCGGGGTGTCCCCTCCCCGACGGATGCATTGATTTACATCGGCTCTACCCAAGGACAAG
>JALWVW010000166.1 GCA_027079365.1 Campylobacteraceae bacterium
AGAAGATCGAAAAGTCCCATAACGAGATCATGGCATTGGAGAAGAATAAAAGTGAACTGGGTGCCAATTTTGCCAATGCCAAAGAGACAACGGAAAAATTGGAAGAGGCACTGGCACATGCTACCAAGCGAAATGAGTTCTGGGTAGAGCAGATGGCAGAGGTGAGAACCAAATATGAAGCACTGAAACTGAAAGTGAGATAAGAGATGCAACTACAGCTAGACAGACTTGGAGATATAGATGGGCAGTTGCGTACCGATATGGAGCAGTATGGCAAAGTGATCTCCTTTGGCAAACATGAAGTGCTTTTTGACTGTGATGATGCACTGGAATATTTCTATATCTTTCTGGAAGGCAAGGTCAAGATATCGCAGATGCATCTGGGCAGCGGCAAAGAACAGACGATCTATCTCATGAGCCGGGGTGATATGTATGATACTGTCACCTTGCTTGATGGGAAAGTGCACGAGGTACTGGTAGAGATATTGGAGGAGGGGAGTGCCCTGAAGATTCCTATCGGCAAAGCCAGAGAGTGGATGTATGATTATCCGGTCTTTGGAGAGATTATACTCAAGTATGTCGCCACACAGCTACGCAAAGTCGAAGAGCTGGCAACAGATCTGACACTGCTCGATACGCAGGAGCGACTGATCAAACTGATATTGCGCAGTATTGAGGACAGAGAGAACGAAAATAAAAATATCCTGGATGGTCTCTCTCACACAGAGATCGCCAATCTCATCGGCACGGTACGCCATGTGGTAGATCGCCATATCAAAAAACTCAAAGAGGATGGCATCCTGGAAGATGAGAGACGCAAGGTCTCCCTCAAGAGCCGAGAAAAGCTGTTGGATAGGGTGAAGAGTCTGTTTTAGCCAACTATGAAGAATATGTGGACGAGGAGCAGTAGAAACGAGGAAACAAATTTCTCTTATTGGGTGCATTGGTACTTTTTATATCTATCAAGTGGCAATCCTTTTTCACCTGAAATTCGAAGTATATAAGGAAAAGACCCTAAATAAAATTATAAATCGGCCACAGGTATCTCTATCACAAACACCGCCCCTGCTTCCCCATTATGCGCAGTCACAGTCCCACCAAACTTTTCTTGAATGATGGTGCGTACCATGTAGAGTCCGATACCGGTACCCTTGTCACCTTTGGTGCTGAAGTAGGGTTCGAAAATCTGTTCGAGTAGGTCAGGGGGGATGCCGCCGGCATTGTCGGAGACTTTGAGGATATTGATCCCCTTTTTTACTTCGGCGGTGATGGTGATGGTGGGTGTCAGTATCTTCTTGGCTATGGCTGCGTCTCTGGCGTTGATGATGAGATTGAGCAGTACCTGCGAAAACTCATTTTGGTTGCCAAATATGGATATCTCTTCTACCTCCTGATAGGAGATTTCGATATTGTTGTGCTTGAGGTTATGCCCTACCATTTCTACCATTTTTGTATAGGCGTCTACGACGAGAAAGCGCTTTTTCTCTCCTCCCTGTTTGTAAAAATCCTTGAAGTTGTCTATGGTATCAGACATGAAAAAGATCTGCTC
>JALWVW010000167.1 GCA_027079365.1 Campylobacteraceae bacterium
TTTTAGTGATAGCCCTTTGGACAGCTTCTCACGCCAAAAGCAGTTATCCGGATAACCACTCCTGTAGCGAATGTCATGCCGAGATCTATGAGGAGTACCAGGGCTCTGCCCATGCCAAAGGCTATTTCGATGATGTGCTGCATCGCAGTATTGCCGACAAGATCAGTACTGAAAAGTATGACTGCGCTACCTGCCATATGCCTATGGCGAACAATCTCAAAGATATCATCTCCGGCAAAGCACGACCAGACAAAAATAACAAAACGCATACCGATGCAGTCAGCTGCTATTTCTGTCATACGATTGCCTATGTGAAAAAAGCACACCGATTCAATATAAATATCAAAGCCAAACAGGCAGCGGACTACAAGCCTACACTGTATGGGAGGCTTGATCGTCCTGACCACAATGACCAGCACTCTTCTGTCACCAATCCGATCTATGCCAAAAAGGTCTGCACCGGCTGTCATGCACACAAGCTCAATGAAAATAATGTCATGATCTTTCGTGCGATGCAAGAGAATCAGGACAGTGAAAGCTGTATCACCTGCCATATGCCAGAACTCAATGGTGGATCGGACAAGATCAACAAGCGAGCCCGTCTTCATCATGCAAGTCATAAATTTTTGGGTATTCGAGATAAAGCATTTCGCAAAAAGGGAGTAGATATCACCATCGCTGCTGAAGATAATAGGCTTACAGTGAGACTACAAAACAAGATGACACACCCTCTGATCATACAGTCAGCACGCGCAAAATATCTCAAAATCACACTTCGCAGAGCAGGCAAAACACTCTGGGAGAATTACAAACAAGATCCTCGAGAAGACAAACAGGGATACTTTGGCTACCACTTTAAAAAGAATGCTGAACCGATAGTGATACCGTATCATGCAACTTGGGGCGAAGTGCACAATCTTGCAGCCAAAGAGATCCGTGATGTGACCTACACGATACCAGAAGTACAGAAGGGAGATACCGTAGAGGTTGATTTCTATGTGCAGCTTGCCAAAGACGACTGTGCCAAAGCTGTAAATTTAGAAGGGACGAACCTTATGAAACCAGAGTTAATAAAGAGGGTTGGCTATACTATCAAATAGCATATCTTTGTTAGTGAATTTTGAGTACAATAGTGGCAATTACATATAAGGAAGCATCATGCGGATAGTGTTATGGATATTGGTCTTTGGGAGTTTGTTATTTGCCGGAAAAGTGGCACCGAGTGAGAAGTATTTTGTGGTGGAGCGTGAGAGCGAATCTGTCGCAGTGATCGTAGATGGCCTGACCCGTTCTCACATGGAACACATGCACAACATGAACCACGGTGTGATCAAGTTTGACGGCAAAGATGGCTACCTGATCAGCAGGGATGGCTATGTGGTCAAGTTTGACCCTGTGACCGAGAAAAAAGAGGCCGAATATAAAACAAGCAAATCAGCCATCGGGTTTGTGATCGGCAAAAACTATCTGGCTGTGGCCAACTATGATGACAAGTCTGTCGATATTCTTACCCGTGATCTCAAGCCAATCGAGAAGATCAAGACAGGCT
>JALWVW010000168.1 GCA_027079365.1 Campylobacteraceae bacterium
CGCAGGCAAGGGCACTCAGGCAGAAGTATGATGCCAATGTCAATATCTACTGCCTTGAAGAAGAGGGGATGAAGGTGCGTACTTATGAGCGAGGGGTTGAAGATGAGACATTGGCTTGCGGTACAGGTGTGATGGCCTGTTATGTCAGGGCGCTGGAAGAGGGGCTTGTCACCGAGAATGCTACCCGTGTCTTGGCACAGAGTGGAGAGGAGCTCTATATGGAACTCAGCCATGATACCTATCGTTTCGGTGGACAGGTGACAAAAACCTTTGTGGCAGAGACAGAGAGTATCCAGCCTTAGTTTTTGGCAATTCGGTATAATCTCCCTCTGGTTTTAGGGAGATTTTAGCAACTTTATACTATCATGCCACCCTCAAATATGTGATCGCGTAGCTCAGTTGGTAGAGCACTACCTTGACATGGTAGGGGTCGTTGGTTCGAGTCCAATCGTGATCACCATTTTTACTTCATTGAATTACATGTCTATTTTCAATAAATCAGAAAAAGTTTCATTTCCTTATTAGTCTAGAATCGGTAATACGCCATTTTTGAGATCGGTCTTGATCTTTGCGATGCGTTTTTGTGCCCGAAGTCTCAATGCGCTTTGAGGATATGCCTGAATAAACTTCTCCAGCTTCTGCATCTCCTGTCGTACATCATCAAAGTTATAAACCTCCTGGTCAATAAGATAAATCAGTGCATATGCTGCTTTGTCAGAGAAATGCGAATCCGGATAATAGGTTAAAATTTGTTTAAAGTGATATCCACTATAAGTAGGGAAATCGCCGAAATTATCTGATTTCACCATATGTATATGGCAGAATTCTCCAAAGCGCTTGTCTGTCTTGAATCTCTTTGTATCAATCTCTACTCTTTTGCAGACCTCTCCCAGAGCATAGAGCATCTGTGCAGAGGTGGTGATTGGTTTGTTGTTCTGTGCAAAAGTACTGATGGTTATACTGCTCAGTACTATCAGTATATATATTGGTCTCATGCTTTTTCTCCCTTTTGTCTGTACGAGGTATCCGAAGGCGCGTTCAGTATACCCTCTCCTATATCTTAGCACAATTTGAGACAGAAATATACAAAGGTGACCTGTGTTGCATTGACTGTGCCGCTGTTGTTGTATAATGAGTTGTTAGAGTCTGTAAGGAGGTGTAGGATGGATAAGAAATTATTGTTGAGGATTGCGAGAGATGCGATTATGGAGGATTTGACGGGATTCACTCTGGTGGATAGAGCAAAGCTGCTTGCAAGTCACCCGTGGCTGGGAGAGATGGGAGCGGTCTTTGTTACACTTAGTGAAGAGGGCAATTTGAGGGGATGTATTGGCTCTATTGTGGCACACCGGGATCTGATAGACGACCTGATCATCAATGCCAAAGCCGCAGCTTTTAACGACCCTAGGTTCCCCCCTGTAAGTGTGGAGGAGCTGGATACACTCAAAATAGAGATCTCTCTTTTGACAACACCTCATATACTCGGTTATAGTGATACAAAAGATTTGAAAGCAAAGATCAGACCTGGTATTGATGGCG
>JALWVW010000169.1 GCA_027079365.1 Campylobacteraceae bacterium
GAATCGATTTGAAGCGATGCTTTATGATAATGAGATCTTTGAGCCACTGGAGATAGGGGAAAGAAAAGTAGCCTATATCAAAGCGATACGCCCTGACGGAAAAGTAGACTGCTCCTTGCAACCGATCGGAAAGCAGGCGAAGGTCTCAGCAGGGGAGAAAAAGGTACTTGAGGTACTGGAGCAGATGGGCGGCTCTGTCCCACTCACAACCAAAAGCAGCCCCGAAGAGATAGAGAGAGTGTTTGGGATGAGTAAAAAGATGTTCAAAGCAGCTGTGAATCCTATGATAGAGAATGAGAAATTAGAAATGAGAAATGAGAAATTAGAAATGAGATGTAGGGGCAGATCCATGTGTCTGCCCTCGGTTCTGCCATCGGGTTATTGACGAGGAGACCATGAGGTAATTGTGATATAATATTCTTACATTTTTATACAAAAAGGAAGAAAAAATGGATCTAGGACAACTTTTAAGTATGGGTGCGAGTTTGATACAGGGCAATAGCGATGAGGCTACCAGTGGATTGGATACGGGTGCTATCACGGATGCATTGGGCGGACTGCTTGGGGGTGGCGAAGGAGGAGGATTGGATCTGAGTGCACTCATGGGAAATCTTGTGGGAAGCGAGAATGCCGGAGGATTGATGGAGACAGTCAGTTCGTGGATCGGTGATGGAGAAAATGCTTCTATCGACCCTGATCAGATAGGAGAGTTACTGGGTGGTGACAAGATCAGTGCCTTTGCCGATAAGCTGGGTCTCAGTGTGGACAGTGCCAAGCAGGCTTTGGCAGATGCACTGCCAGAGGTAGTAAACCAGGCAACCCCTGAGGGTGATGGTGGCATGCTGGAGGGACTGCTTGCGAGTGTCGGTGGTGCCGAAGGTGCTATGGGCATGGTAGGCAAATTATTTGGACGGTAAGTTCGTAGGGGTAGAGTTTATCTCTACCCATTCTACCCAAAGATGTGTGAAAAAAAGGCAGATATGGAACCTGCCCTTAGAGAATATACTAAAAGATAATACTGCTTGAAAATAATCAATCTTCTTTTTATACTTCTGCTTTCTTTTGCGAATGCAAAAATACTAAAGATCGCCTCGTACAATGTCGAAAATCTCTTCGATATGCAGTATTCCGGACTGGAATATAAAGAGTATATCCCCCGTAGGCATAACTGGACAGAAGCCATACTGCAAAAAAAATTGATACATATAGCCGAAGTGATCTGCGATCTGGATGCAGAGATAATCGGCTTGCAGGAGATAGAGAATGACCGTATCCTGAAAAGGCTTCAGAAGACGCTGGAGAGGGTGGGGTGCCGATACAGGTATCGTGCCATCACGGATACGAAGCGGACACCGATCCATAATGCCATACTCTCGAAAATAGCACTTAAAAAAAAGAAAGATATCGTGATCTTTCGTAACGGGAGGCAGCGTAGCATTCTGGAGGTGGATCTCAAAAGTGACCCCAAGCTGACACTTTTTGTCAATCACTGGAAATCCAAAGCAGGCCCGGAGAGTGGACGGATTCCTTATGCCAAGGCACTGATGAAGCGTATCTCTATATTGCCAAGTAGATCTGAGTATCTGATCCTTGGGGATTTTAATACCAACTATAATGAATATCAAACGATGGATAGTAGACACAACGATACAGGAGGTAGGACGGGTATCAATCATGTCCTGAAAACGATTCGGGGTAAGGCACTGATCCGACTGCATGCTTTGGAAAGAGGGTATCACTATAATCTCTGGCTGGAGCTGCCTACTTATGCACGCTGGAGCCATAACTTTTTTGGTGACAAGGAGGGGATCGATGCCATAGTGATCCCCCAATCCCTTCATGATGGGAAGGGCTGGGAGTATCAGGAGGGGAGTTTCGGGGTCTTTAAGCCCAACTATCTCTTTGGAAAACGAGGAAGGGTAAAGCGCTGGGAGTATAAGCACAGTAGACATACCGGAAAGGGCTATTCTGATCATTTGCCAGTGTATGCATCCTTTGTGCTGGGCATGAACAGTGTTCGGAAACAAGAGGGGGGACTATGGGAGAGACTGCTCTCTCTTTTTTCTTCTAATGCTACGCCTACCTCACAGAAAGAACCTTCGCACAGGGGGATGCCGGAGAAAGAGATAAGGATATCCACTATCGCAGACCTGATCTCGCGGGAGAAGATCGCTTCTCCTGTCAAGCTGCAGGATATCAAGGTGATCTGGAAGTCTCGTGACAGTGCTGTGATCAAACAGTCCGAACAGGGAAGGGCGATCCTGCTCTATCGCTGTGCTAAAACTCTGGATATAGGTAAGCGTTATGACCTTGTGGTCTATCAGAAGAAGCGTTACAAGGGGCTGGATGAGCTGACAGATATCGCTGCGCTGCGCTTACGAGGTAGTGTAGATGCAGATAGGTATCTGACCCCTTTCTCATTTCGTGTGATGCAAGAGAGGCGCTTTGTCGGTGAGATTGTCTCAGAGATGGAGGGTCGCTACAGCAAAGGGAAAATAACCATCAATGGCACTGGCTATCCACTCTATTTCAAAAAAGGGATCAAACGACCGAAAGAGGGGCAGAAAATCAGGATATTGAGAGCGCAAATAGGCTATTATAAAAATCATAATGAACTGGTGGTCTGGAACCAAAACGATTATCAGTCAGGAGAGTAAAAATGGAATATTATCTGTGGATATTGGCATTTCATGTGATGAGTTTTGTAAGCTGGATGGCGATGCTGTTCTATCAGCCAAGGCTTTTTGTCTATCATAGTGAAAATGGAGACAATAAGGGCTTCGTCAAGGTAGTGCAGAGACAGGAGTATATCCTTAACAAAGCCATCGGTACGCCTGCCATGTGGGCGACAATCCTGTCAGGCTCAACCATGCTTTACCTCAATCCTTCTCTCTTGTCGCAGGGGTGGATGATCGCAAAACTTTCGTTTCTTGCCTTCCTGATAGCCTATCATTTTTCATTGGAGATGCATCGAAAAAAACTGAAAGAGAATGCACACTACAAGCCGGGTGTTTTCTATCGCTTCTACAATGAAGTGCCGACACTTTTGATGATCGGTATCGTGATATTTGTGGTTATCAAGCCCTTTTAGCTATAATTATTACTATTTGGCACGATCTATGAGTGGAGGTGCCAAACTTCAAAACAAGGAGTGACCATGTCGCTACCCCCACTTACGATTCCTCAGTTCCCGCTTCCTTTTGATATACCGGAGATGATTCATCCGGTTTTTGTACATTTTGCCGTGGCTTTGCCTGTGCTGGTATTGCTGATAGAGCTTATCAATCTCTTTACCAAAAAGCGTGCATTGGGTGTAATGAGCTTCTTTTTTATGCTCTTGATCGCTGCGGTGTTTGTGGGTGCTTATCTTACAGGAAGCACAGATGGCAAGGCCGCCAAAGCTTTCTTGAGTCCTGAAGCCAAAGAGGCACTGCTTGGCCATAAACAGCTGGGCATCTATCTGGTCTATGCATCCGGATTGCTGATGCTCTTCAAGCTCTTTTCTGTCTTTATCCGCAAAACAGCGATCAAAGTACTTTTCTTCCTAGTTCTGGTGGTCTTTACTGTGGCGGTCTTCAATGAGGGTAAAAAAGGTGGTGCACTGGTCTATCAGTATGGTGTCAATGTCAAATCTGTACCAGCCATAGGAAAGGCTATAGAGCCTAAAGCTGCGACAGAAGTCAAGAAAGAAGAATCTTCAGAGACCCCTGTAGTAAAAGAGAAGAAGGCTGAAGGGGCCGAACAGGCGCCGGCGCAGGAAGAGAGCAAAAAGGCAGAAGAGAAGTCTAAGATAGAAACAGTAACTGCCGAAACAGCTGTGACTCCAGAAGCTACCCACGAATCTACTGCAGATGAAGGAAATATGAGTAAATAAAAGAGTTCAAGGGTGTGTTGGCAAACACACCCTACGAATTCTACCCCTGGTAATAGCTGTCGAAGCTACTCCCAAAGCTTCCATCAGAATACTCACCATAATATCCAATCGCGGCAAAGAGTGCCAATATGCATCCGATTAATAAAAAGATCTTGGTGTAGCTATAGGGTCTTCCTCCTGTAATCACACCACTTTGTCCATTGATAGCATAGTAGTAATCTTTTCCTTTGAAACTGAAATGGGTCGTCCAAACCGGAAAGAGACTGTTTTTGAAGGTAGTATTGGCATAGCGTGTCTGCATCTGGTCGATCTGTTGTCTGTCCCCCCCGATATCTCTACGGATATCTCCTCTGATGATGGCATGCATCTTTGTCTGGGCTATCTCAAAGCCATTGTCCAATCCTACAGAATACTCCTCTGATTCAAAGCCACTCAGGTAGCGCTCATCGAAAGGTTTGGATCTGCTGGTATCCCAGCTTCCCAGTGCACTCAGTATTTTTCTGGAGAGGGTTTCGCTCGCCTCGATCGTAATGTCATCAAAGACTCTTCCTACTCTGCCCTGTACTGGTGTCCATCTGATGCGTGGCTCCTGCACCTCGACAGTCTGTTCTCTGCCATTGATGATGCGTCTTTGGTGCACTGTTACATAATAGATATCACCTCTTTGGCCTTGGTATGCAGTGCTTGTCGCTGCATCGTAGGTCCAATAAGGGAGATAGTATCCCCGGAGTTCTTTGTCTGTATCTACCAGTGCCTTGAGCGCACCGGGCGCGAACCAGAGTGAGCCTATCCATTGCGCAAAGATTTTTTTGGCCTGTTTCTGTGTGATCTCAAAAGGAAGAATTGCCTCGGGTGTAATATGGTTGACAAAGGTGGTGATCGCTGGTGTGCCACAGTAGGGGCAGTTGGTACTGACTGAGTAGGGAGTCAGGGTAAAGTCACTCCCGCATTTGGGGCAGGCAACTGTTTTGCTGATCTCCTTGGGGGCATTGTGCTCCAGTTCAGCCAGTGCACTGCGGAGATCAAACTCCTGCACAACACTGTCTTTGGGTTGTATTTCTGTTGTGCTATTGCAAAAAGGGCAACTGAGCTTGCCCGTAGCGGGGCTAAAACGAAGAGGTGCCCCACAGTTGGGGCAGGTAAAGCTAATGGGGGTAAATCGCATCATACCTATTGTATCATTCTTGGTGATCAAGCGGAGGAGGAAGGTGTGTAAAGAGTTCAGAGAAAACACTTTCTGCTTTTTTCCATCCTTCAAAATCCTCTCTCCAGACAAAGGTTTCTCTGGTGAGCGTGCCTTCGCTTGCCAGTGCCATGAGTGTGGTTTTGGTATAAGGGCCGCTTGCTTTACCACCCAGTGAGACATAGATATTCTCCTTGGAGGGTGGAGGAGGAGGTGTGTCAGATGTCTGAGGTCCATGTTTCATTGTCTCTGCCATCTGTTGCCCCATTGCCAATCCTGCACCCATGCCAACCATGTCCCCCATAGCACTGCCATGGCTATTGCCCATAGCATTGCCCGTCTCATACTTGAGATGGGCATCCAAGTCGCCGGTGATCTCCCTGCTGGTACGCTTATCGATCGCCTCCTGTACCTCTTCAGGCAGGGAGATATTTTCTACCAGTATCTTGGTAAGTTTGAGACCATACTCGCTAAAGTAGGGTGTGATTCCTTC
>JALWVW010000170.1 GCA_027079365.1 Campylobacteraceae bacterium
AGGTAGGGCTCTTCTACCCACCTGATCCCGCCAGTGAAGAGTACTCCACACTTGGTGGCAATGTCAGCGAAAATGCAGGCGGTATGCGTGCTGCCAAATACGGCATCACCAAAGATTTTGTCATGGCAATGCGTGCGGTGCGAGCCAATGGTGAGATTATCCGTGCCGGAAAACGCACGATCAAAGATGTCGCAGGGTACAACATCGCGGGTATCCTCATTGCCTCTGAGGGCACACTGGCGATCACCACAGAGATCACCCTCAAACTCATCCCCAAGCCACGATTCACCAAAGCCTATATGGGTATTTTTCCTTCTGTAGAAGATGCAATGAATGCTGTTTTTAGATCCCTCGCTACTGGCGCCAATCCTGTGGCAATGGAATTTATCGATTCGCTGGTGGTGCACTCCCTCAAAGAGAAGATTGGTATCTCCCTCCCCGAAGATGCCAGTGCCCTGCTGATCGGAGATGTGGACGGCAATGTCATCGAGGAGGTAGCCTTTCAGTTGAAAACATTGGAGAGGTCATTCAGGGAGAACCATGCTCAGGACTTCATTGTTGCAGATCCCGGTGAGGAGAGAGACAGACTCTGGTATGCCAGACGCTCCGCCTCCCCTTCAGTGACCTATTACGGTGACAAAAAGCTCAATGAAGACATCTCTGTGCCCAGATCCATGCTCCCGGAAGCCCTTAAGCGTATCTATGCCATCGGAGACAAATACGACCTGAAAGTACCCTGTTTTGGACATGCCGGAGATGGCAATATCCATGTCAATGTGATGCTTGATGGCAGTGACAAGGTCGCACTTGCCAATGGCCACAAAGCGATCGAGGAGATCTTTGAACTGGTCGTAGAGATGGGGGGCACTCTGAGCGGCGAGCACGGTATCGGTACCAGTAAGGCTCCCTATATGCATATCGCTTTCAATGCAGCAGAGCTACAGCTCTTTAGGGATATCAAGCGGGCGTTTGACCCCAACAATATTCTCAACCCTGGAAAAATGGGACTGCCGAGCTAGGCTTCGGCAGACTCAGCCCCTTAGTGCACCTAAGTTCACCAAAGACAAATGGAAAAAGATGAAACCAAACATACTTTTACGCAACTACTATATTTTTCTCAGAGACTTTTTCAAAGACCTTTTCGATGACAAGATCGGTCATTATGCCTCCAGTCTCAGCTGGAGTACGCTCTTCTCCATTATTCCTCTCATGGCAATTATGCTTTGGGTATTTACTACGCTTCCTATGTTTAAGAGTGTCTATGACAAGATAGAGAAACTGATCTTCTCCAACCTTATGCCCACGGACTCCAAAGAAGTGATGGGCTATATTAACACCTTTATCGATAATGCAGACAAAATGGGGACAGTAGGCATCATCTATGTACTCTTTGCCGTCTTTATGTTTTTTAAAAACTACGACTATATTGTCAATGATATTTTCAATGTACCCGGCAGGGGCCTCTGGAGAGCCCTGCGAACCTATCTACTGCTGATCATTGTCATCCCAGCCATGATGGGTGCCTCTTTTTACCTCTCATCCTTTATTCAAGGCTACTTGGATAAAAACAGTATCACCAGCGCTATCCATCTGTTTTATTTCCTGCCCTACCTTATCGTCTGGACGCTGTTTTATATCAGCTATCAACTCTCCCCCAACACCCATGTCTCTACACAGGCAGCCACTGTCAGCTCTTTTATAGCTTCGCTGATCTGGTACCTCTCCAAAAGCGGCTTTGTTTTCTATGTAGTACACAACAAAACCTATGCCAGCATCTATGGCGGTATCTCCACACTGCTCTTCTTTTTTCTCTGGATCTATATCTCCTGGGCGATCTTTCTGCATGGACTCAAATTTTGTGAACTGCTGAACAAAGATGAGGAGATAGAGCAGATCTAAAAGAGCATCTTCAGCGCTCCTTCCTAAAGATACTTTACCGGCACACAATAGGTGATCTCAAACAGTGCATCTTCACTCAAAAAATGGTTCTTCTTGAAAATAGTATAGGAGGGTTTTGTGGTGGTCTCATAGCCACTGTCCGGCAGCCAGTGGTGGTAGACCCACTGGATCAGCTTGAGGATATCCCCATACTTTCCCTCTACCTCAAATGTCGCATAGATACCACCAAATACACTAAAAGTAGGCAGGTTGGTATTTTTGAGTTCTTTTTCATTCTCCGGTACCACACAAGCGACATAATGACACTGATCCAGAGACGTAACAATAGGATTGTCATGGTACATACCGATCTCCATATAGTTTTCTATCTCGTTCGTATAGATCCAAGCCAGCATTTTCTGCCATACGGTCATAACCTTCTTGCTGTACCCTCTATGACGAATATAATAGGCCTTCCTGGGTGCCAGCTTAATGATCTTGGGTACCAGATGAGAAAAATCTGCATCTGAGATCGAAGCGGTCTCTGAGCTACTCAATATTCTGTTGGAATACTCTCTGTATCCCCCTTTTCTCCACGCCTTGGGTGTCATATCAAAGCGCTGTTTGAATGCCCGGATAAAAGAAGTCTGGGCACTGTATCCACACATATTGGCTACCTCGGTGATCGTAGAATGGCTGTTAGTGATCAGAAGATTAGAGGCTTTCTGCAGACGGATAGACTTGATCATCTCGTAGATATTGACACCCATCTGCTCTTTGAATATTTTATGAAAATGAAACTTACTGATACCAAAGCTTTCGGAGAGCTCATCGATATTGATATCTGTCTCTATATGATCCGTGATATAGTTCATCAAATCATTGGACAGACGGCTATGTTTTAGTTGTGTCTCTTTCTTGTGCATCCTACAGTATAGCACAAATTGTCTACAAATAGCACAAATTCTATACATATTATTCACAAAAATAGTATATTATAGGGACACAATAGGTGAAGAATTAGATACTACAAACTGATAGAATATGCCTATAAAATCTAAGGAGAAACATAATGAAACGATCATTTATCAGAGAGATACTCGAACATACCACCAACAACACCATCTCCTTTGCCGGCGGTCTGCCGGATGAGAAGCTATTCCCCCATCAGGCGCTCAGAGATGCTGCCTCCCATATACTTAGTGATGCCCGGTCATTGCAGTATAGCAACTCACAAGGGCACTTGCCATTGAGAAACAAGATCGCTCACCTCTATACTGCTGAGGGATTTGAGACCAATGCCGACAATATCATGATCACCTCAGGTGCACAGCAGGCATTGGATATCATCTCCCGCTATTATCAGCATCAGCAGATCACCACAGAGACACCCTCTTATCTGGGTGCCATGAACCTGTTTGACCTCAACGGACTTGCACAGTACCCAGTGACACTGCGTAGTGATGGCATAGATACAGAAGCCTTCGAAAAGAGCCTTTCACGTACCAAGCTTACCTACCTGGTCCCGGATTACCAAAATCCCACCGGATATACCTACAGCCAGAAGAAGCGGGAAGAGGTCGCCAGAATCATCAAGGTACAGCAGGGGATACTGATAGAGGACGCACCCTATAGTGAGCTCTATTTCAAAGAAAAACAGCAGAGTATCAGCAGGCTGATCCCCAAACAGAGTTTTCATTTAGGCAGTTTTTCCAAAGTGCTCGCCCCTGGCCTTCGTCTGGGCTGGATCAGAGCAGATAAAACACTGCTGGAACCCCTGCTTGCCTACAAAGAGGCTATGGATCTTCATAGCAGCGGACTCTCCCAAATGATCCTGGATCACTATCTGACAGATCTGCATGGATATAGAAGTCATACCATGCTGCTCAGAAAAATGTATGGCAAGAAGATGCAGCTTTTTAAAACTTATCTTGATGAACTCCTGCCCGAATTTGACTACACTGTGCCCCAAGGAGGTATGTTCATCTACGGTAGACTGCCTGGTATTAGCACTTCAACGCTCCTGACAAGTGCGCTTGAACGAGGGGTTTTGTTTGTGCCAGGGAGGGAATTCTTCCATACTGATCCAGAAGATGATACCATGAGGCTCAATTTCACCAATTGTCGCGCCAAAGAGATCTATCAGGGGCTCAGCATATTGGCAGAACTATACAGAGAGACAAGAGGCAGGGATGCAAATGCCGCGTAGAATCATCGTGTAACAATAAGTCATGCACACGCAAACAGATAGCCTGCATAGAGTAGTGCCGCCCCAAAGAGTAGCGCAAATGCCATTCTGCTCCAGACCGCAGCTACAGAGAGCCCGACATAAACAACTGTTGCCCAAAGTGGCATAAGCCTCTCTGTCCCTGCCTGTGCGAGATCAAACAGCCATAGCAGGCTGCCATCAAGTAGGTTACCTACCCCTAAAAGATGCAATACAATAACCAGAGGATAGAAAGGAATAAAGAGTATCGACAACAAAGGTGACAAGAGTTGATAGGGCGTTGTCACGCCAAAGACTGTATGCACAACGGGGAGCATCAGCACAAAGATACCAAACGGAATCACCAGTAGCGAAATGATCGCCTTGTGCACCCCTTTAGTATACTGCAGCAGAAGGAAGATATAGAACACGCCTGCGACAGAAAGCCAAAATCCAAGTGAGGCCAGTAGCGCGGGGGAAAGCGCCAAAAGTGCCAATACAATGGTTGTCAGAAAAGTAAAACTCAGTAACTCCATCCCCAGTAAGATGACAATCCATCCGACAAGCACCATCGCATAGGATCGCACCAGAGAGGGCGGAAACGCCACAAACCATAGATACAACCCTAGACCAAGTACCGTCGCAAGCCCCACATCCAAAAGTGAAAACCGATAAGGGAAATAACGCTGCTGCAACGGTCTATACAAAAGCAGCAGCACCCCATAGACAAGACTCCAGAGGATACCCAGATGAAAACCACTCAATGCCACCAGATGGCTCACCCCCAAGAGAGAGATCTTCTCCCTCAGTGCTTGTGGAAGCGGAGAGGCAAAGAAAATGGCTTGATAAAAAGAGTCCATCATGACATCTTCATGTTGATCGGCAACCTTCTGCTCCAGTAGCTGCTTGGTCGCAGGTGAAGAGGGGAGCACCTGTGTGATACGGCTCTTGATATAAAAAGAGCCCAGATAATCCAAAAACCCGATACGACTACTGGGATAGAGCGCAAGACGCACCCTCTCTCCTCTGCGGTATTTCATGTTGTTGACACTGGTAAAAAATACGCTTCCTGCTTGACTACGGAGCTTGAGGACACTATATACCCTTCCGTTTCTCTTTTTGGGGTAGGTATTCAAGATAGTGGCTGTGGTGTAGTACAGAGGCTTTCCAACAAAATCCTTGTAGGATTGGTAAGAGAGAAAGAGTCTAATGGATAGCAACAACAATACCAGTAGTACAAAATAACCCCACTCTCTACGATCCTGAAAAAGTACGGGTTTTTCGATCACCATCTAGATAGGAGGCAACTCTACCTTGGCTTCGCGCATATCTATGTTGCCCTCTTCGTAAATCACCTCAAAAGGGGCATCGTTGCCTTTTTCCGAATCTACAAAACGGGTATAACGCTTCTGAAAGATCAGCTCGACTGTCCCTGTCGGGCCATTTCGCTGCTTGCCGATAAT
>JALWVW010000171.1 GCA_027079365.1 Campylobacteraceae bacterium
GAAAGAGGAAGAGGAATTCCGTGAAAGCACCTTTGCCATCTATCCAGACCATCAGCGTCGTAATATCACCAAACGGGCTCCAAGCTCCACCGGCATTAGCTGCCACGACAAGATTGATGGCTCCGGGCACCAGAAATGCTTTGTTCTCTTTGTCTATGGTCAATAAAACTGTGGAAAGAATCAGCGCGGTCGTCAGATTATCCGCAACTGGTGAAATAAAGAAAGCAAGCAGTCCCGTGATCCAAAAGAGCTTTTTATAGGTAAAGCCCTTGGAGACAAGGTTGTACCTCAAAGCAGAGAAAACTTTGCGATCGATCATGGCTTCAATATAGGTCATTGCCACAAGAAGAAAGAAGAAGATCCCAGCAATTTCAACGATTAAGCGCTCTACGGCGCTCTCAAGCACATGTCCATCCATGCCATTCAGGGAGAAATAGAGACCGATTAACATAAAGATAGAGGTACCCGCTAATAGTGCAGGCTTGGCTTTATTGATATGGTATTTGTCCTCTGCAGCGATAAAATAATAGCCCGCAACAAAAATGATCAAAGAGAGTATCCCTACCCAGGTCGTCGTCAATTGTAACTGCTCATGCATGTGATGCCTTTTCTATATAATGTGATCCCAGTGACTCTTTTCTCGCAAGGGCGGCACCCACGATGGCTGCTGCGGTATTGAGTCGAAGCTCCAGTAGTCTGCCTATCTCTCTGTTTTTCACATCGTAGATAAAGTTTTTTGCTTCGATCAGCCCTTCACGAGTCCGGATAATACCTACATCTTTCCACATGATCTGTCGGAGTTGATGCTTGTATTTTTTGTCATCTTTCTGGTGAAGTATATTATCGTAATCTTTATCAAAAGCAGGTATTTTCCTAGAAGATTTTCCCTGTTCCAAAATATGGTCTACGGCACGCTTGGCAAAGACCATTCCCTCAAGCAGAGAGTTAGATGCCAGCCGGTTGGCACCATGCACTCCGGTTCTGGCAACCTCCCCAATAGCATAGAGCCCCTTGGTGCCTGGAACTGCGCTGTCAATGTCTACAGCAATACCCCCGTTGGCATAATGAAAAGCCGGGGAAATAGCTACCCTGTCTGCGGGAAAATGGTAGCCCAGTGTCTCAAATGTCTGTGTAATATTGGGGAATCTTGCATGAAACCACTTTTTTTCAAACATGGAAAAATCCAAATATACCTGCTCCCCCGTTTTGCGCTTGTAGTCAAAAATACCGCGTGAGACAATATCCCTACTCGCCAACTCTCCACGCTGGTCATAGTCAAAGAGGAAGCGGTTGCCTCCTTCTCCGACCACATGTGCTCCCTCACCCCTAAGTGCTTCGGTAAGCAGCAGTTTTCTGGCATAGGGAGTATCGACAAAAACCGTCGGATGAAACTGCATAAACTCCATATCTTCCAACTCTATCCCCTTCTCCACACAAATGCCATGAATATCTGCACTGACAGTTCGAGAGTTGGTGTTGAGCGCGTACAATGAACCAATACCCCCACTGGCTATCACTACATGATCAGCATAAATGGTTTGAGGCCGATAGTTGACCATCGCCTTGGCACCATAGCATCTGCCCTCTTCGATCAGCAGATCGTAGACCAGTGTATTTTTCTGCAACATATGCTTGTTCTGCACCATCATAAAGTAGTGCATATAGCGCCCTGTGGCATCTCCATCGGCATGCAGAATCCGTTCTACGGAGTGTGCCGCCTCCTTGGTATAGAGCAGATTGCCCTCTGCATCTTTGTCAAATGCCATACCCCTCTCAAGAATATCTGCCGTCGCTTCCAGAGAAGTACGAGAGAGGATCTTCACTGCCTCCTCATCATTATGAAAGGCACCGGCTTTCATAGTATCCTCTACATGAAGGGGGATATCCTCCTCATCCAGTGCTGTGACGATACCGCCCTGTGCATAGAAGGTATTGCACTCCCAAGGGATATCCTTGCAGACTACCAGCACTTTCATGCTCTCCGGTAAACGCATCGCCGCATACAGACCTGCGATGCCCGCACCTATAATCAACACATCATATTTTTTCAACGGCTTCCTTTTTGACACTCTTAAGCTGACCTGCCTGGGAGTATGAACCTATCTTGCTGTCAAGATACACGGGCTTCGTCTTGTAGCCACATCCTTGAAACAAAAACCCACAGCATAGCAATGCTATAATACCGCCATGAAAAGTAGCAAACAGATTCTCTCTCTTCTTACACATCAGCCTCAATTTGGCTCCCTTACACAGCATACCTGCTATCAAAAATTCATGGCACTGCTACCGCCACGATTTCAAAAAGCAATTGCTTTTATCTATATCAAAAATGATACTCTTTTTATCGCCTTATCTCACCCTGGCTATAAAATGGAGCTCAATTATAATAAAGAACTCTTTAAAGAGCTATTAGCCACGCTTGGCACACATACTCCTGAATGCAAAAAATATACCGCCGGCAGCGTGGTATTCTTCAATGCCAAGTACCATAGTATTCAGGAGAGGCCAGACGAAGATACCGTTCCCTACTATCAGGAGCTCTCTAGTGGGACTTTTGAGGTTACCTCAGACAATGAGGCACTGAAAAAGAAATTCCTCCATACCAAAACGCTGATCAGAAAACATCAAGATCATACCACAGAGTAGCGTCGGTCATGCTTGAGACGATCAAAAAACTGCCTGCCACCTATGGCATCTACCAATATTTTGACCAGAGAGGGAAGCTACTGTATGTAGGCAAGGCCAAAAACCTCAAAAACCGCGTCAAAAGCTACTGGCGGTTTACCCCTAAGCTCCACCCCAATCCCGCCCAGGGAGCAAGGATACTCAAAATGCTCTCAGAGGCCACCCGCTTGGAGTATCTCATCGTAGAGAGCGAAGAGGATGCCTTGATCTTGGAGAACTCACTGATTAAGCAGCTCAGACCCAAATACAATATCCTTCTCAGGGATGACAAAACCTATCCCTATATTTATATTGATGAGTCACAGAATTTTCCACGATTTGAGCTAACCAGAAAAGTCATTAAAGGGAAAAAGATACGCTACTATGGCCCCTTCCCTGCAGGAGGAAGGGCACTACTAGATGCCCTTTATGAGATCTACCCATTGGTGCAGAAACGAAGCGGTCTGGAGGGAGGTCAAGCCTGCCTCTTTCACCAAATAGGAAAATGCTTAGCGCCTTGTGAACAGAAGGTAACTCCTGAAGCCTATCACCGTATCATTGCTGAAGCCAAGGAAGCCATACACCACAGAGAGCAAATCATCACCAAACTCCAGGCACGTATGACCCAACTGGCGACAGAAGAAAGGTATGAAGAGGCTGGTAAAATAAGAGATCAGATCACTGCCATCACTTCGCTAAAGATACGCTCTGGAATCGATCTTGCAAACCATAACAGTATTGATGTTTTCGCCATTGTGCTCGGTAAAGCACAGGGTGTCATCATCCGGATGTTTATACGAGAGGGTAAGGTAATCTCCTCCTCACATACTTTTTTTAGACAGACTGCCTATTTTGATAGAGATGAAGCCTACAGGCAGGTTCTTCTCGACTATTACAGTGCCGAGATCCCCTCTGCCCCCAAAGAGATTCTTGTGGCTGACTCTTTTGAGTCACTGGAGGAGGTAGCCAAGACACTAAGCAAGACACTGGGCACTACTCTCTCCCTCAAGCATCCACTCAAAGGGAACAAGAAGAAATTGACACAACTGGCAGAAAACAATGCCCAAGAACTTTTAAAGCAGAAAAAATCCCTTACTGAGACTATCGAATCTGATATCGAAGTGCTCCTGGAGCTGACCCGTACCCCCTACCGCGTAGAAGCATTTGACAATTCCCACATGATGGGTGCAGCCACTGTAGGTGCCATGGTGGTTTGGAACCATGGCACTTGGGACAAATCCTCCTACCGAAGGTATGAGTTAAGTTCAAGAGATGAGGTCGGACAGATGACGGAGATGCTGGAAAGAAGGATCAAGAACTTCGATACCTCTCCTCCTCCTGACCTCTGGGTACTGGATGGAGGGCAAGCCAACCTCAATCTGGCAGAAACCCTACTTAAAACTGTAGGAGTCAACCTCCCTGTCATTGCCATCGCCAAAGAAAAGCTAAACAGCAAAGCACACCGTGCCAAGGGCGCAGCTAAAGACACACTCTATACGCCCCAAGGTATCCTATCACTCAAAACTTCAGATAAAAAACTTCAATGGATACAGAGGCTTAGAGATGAATCTCACCGCTTTGCCATCTCGTATCACCAAAACAAAAAACGCCGAGAGGACACACAGATATCGCTGCTGCAAAAAAAAGGTATTGGCAAAGCAACCGTCAAACGACTGCTTGACTACTTTGGTAGCTTTGAAAAAATCTCTGAAGCGACCCATGACGAGATCACTGCTGCCACCAATCAGCATATCGCCAAAATTTTATTAGGATAAGTGAAAGTCCTTGTTTCATATTAAAAAATGCTAGATTTCAGATAAAAACCATTTTTTTGGAATGATATACCTTGTTTCGGTAGGAGTTTAAGGGGTTTTTGCGTAAACTATGCATATTTATTGTACCATTTTTCCATGATACAAGAAGGAGGTTGTTAGATGTTTTTTATTGTCAATCATGAAAACAGTATCATTGCTGCAGATGCTGATTTTCTAGAAGGGGTGGGTGCTGAGGATATCTATGAAGCAGCACTGCTTATCAAAAAAGGCGAAGTAGTACTTGATGAGCTGGAGCAGTCCATCACCTACTTTCAAAAAAGTAATGCCTTTTCCAAAACCAGACTGTCTACTTTTCTGGGTGATGCCTATCTCTATATGATTAACGAGGAGATCTCCCAAGATAGCGAAGAGGACAAAGAACAGGAAGTACTGCCCGGGAATGAAGCACCAGAAGAGGCGCTTTTCAATCTGGCTATCCCGCAGGCGGGAATGATGACAGATGATATCAGAGAAGAGGAAGAAAGCACTGCTGCCATCGATAAAACAGAGTTCCCAACAGAAGAGATATTCAGTCTTTCTGAGCATAATGAAGAGGATATTTCATTAGAAGATACACCCTTTACACTCTCTGAGCCCGAGGAGACTAGCAATGATCTTCTTCACACTGATGCAGCAAATATCCAAGAATTGGAGCTTCTTGATATTTCTAAAGAAGAAATATCCCAAGAACCGATGGATATCTCCGAAGAGATCATTGGTCTTCTCGATACGGATAGCGGGGCAGACAATTTGGCAGAAGAGTCTTCGGAAGATCCGGAAGAAGAAAAGCTGAATCTTACCATAACAGACGAGCCTGTCCTCTCTATTATGGAGGATGAGAGAAGAGAAGATCTCGAAGAAATATCAGCAGCATCTATGCTTAATGAGATACCCCCTATCCTATCCCCGGAAGCAGACCTTTCTCGGAAACAGGAAGAAGAGAAAGGGGCTGCAAACAATACAGAGACACCTGGCAATACACCCGAAAATCCTAATCAAACCAGAGTAACTGATTTTAAGGAGATCGCTAAATTGATTGGGGTCTCAGAAG
>JALWVW010000172.1 GCA_027079365.1 Campylobacteraceae bacterium
ATAGCAAAGTTTTGGATGGACTCTTTGGTAAAGACCTTTTTGCTTTTTTGCAGCAGGTGCAGTTTGACTGCTTTTTGAAACGAAGCAGAGAGATCAGCTTTGTCTTGTGGGCTCATTTCTGATGGGCTGCCCAGTCGCTCTACTTCTAGCCTGACTGCATTTTTGAGTCCGGAGAGAGAGAAGGCAATCAAAGGAGAGTTTCGCAAGGGCACAGGTAGGGAGAAACGATCTTCATTACCCTCTTTTGCCAGTGCCTCGACAAGAGGGCCTCCTGGGTAACCCAGCCCCATCATTTTAGCGACTTTGTCAAAGCTTTCTCCGACACTGTCATCCATGCTGGTTGCGAGTATTTCCATGTGCCCAAACTCTGCCACGCGGATGATCTGAGTATGTCCACCAGAGATCAACAGTACTAGTATGGGCAGGATCGCCTCCTGCTCAATAAAAAGAGAGTAGATATGCCCTTTGAGGTGATGAACGGGAATGAGAGGGATCTTCTGGAGTGAAGCGATGGTCTTTGCCATCATGAGGCCTTCATTGAGGGTGACGGAGAGCCCGGGTTGGTTGGTCACCGCGACTGCTTTGAGTCCGTCGATATAAGGGAGCGCCCCCTCCAGTACTTCGGGCAAGCCCACTGCATGAAGTCTGGAGGCAAGTTCGGGTACCACGCCTCCATAGACAGAATGTGCTGCTTCCTGAGAAATTTTGCGATGGTAGAGAAGCTTTTTGGTAGTGATCTCAGTGACAGCGATAGAGCTGTCGTCACAGGAGGATTCGATAGAGAGTATCATGTTTTCTCCAGTATCAATTTTTCTATCCATTCCCACTTTCCATATCCGCTGTCAGCATTGATGTGCCCTGCCTCTTTCAGTACAGTGAGTGGTATATCAAAATAGGCTGCTGTCTCTTTGGCTTCGGAGAGTGCGACATAAGGATCATTATCAGAGACGATAAGCTGTGCTTCTACGCTATAGAGCCTATCTGGCAGTGGTGCAGGATAGAAATCATCCAGCCCCTCGATCACGGTATGTCGGCTTGGGAGTGAGACCATAAAGAGCCTCTGTACCGGTACCAGCTCCTCTGTGGCAGCCAGATGAAACCAGAGGGTGTTGGCAAGAGAGTGGCAGACTACGGTATCGGGCTTGAAGTCACGGAGATGTTGCAATACCTCTCGTCTCCAGCGGTTGAGGCTGGGAAAATGAGGATGCTGAATGAGAGGAAAGCTGACCGTACCATAGTTTTTGGCTATTTCTGCGGCCAGTTCTGCCTGCCAGTGTGGGGCATCTGAACCACCCCAGCCGTGAAGGATCAGGATTTTCATCGTAGGGGTGCCCCTTGTGGGTACCCAAATGCGTATGTTTTCGGGTACCCATAAAGGGCACCCCTACAATGTCTCAGCATAAGCCCTGACCTCGCTATCTATCTCAATGATCTCTTGCACATTGCCAGCCTTGATATCATGAAATTTCTCATACGCACCCAAGACACTATCACTCATGCCGAAAAAGGAGCATTT
>JALWVW010000173.1 GCA_027079365.1 Campylobacteraceae bacterium
CATACAGAGACTCCTGCTTCTCGAAGATGATCCCCTGCTCGCCAAATCCCTCATCAAATATCTGGGTCAGCAACACTACCGTATCGACTGGGCCAAGCATGGAGAGGAGGCTTTGGATCTCAGCTATGACAATCGCTACTTACTCTATCTGCTCGATATCAATGTCCCACAACTCAATGGAGTAGACCTGCTTCAGTCTCTGAGAGAAGCCGGAGACATGACGCCTGCGATTATCATCAGTGCACAGGTCGATACGCACTCCGTGACCCAAGGCTTTATTGCCGGTGCCGATGACTACCTGAAAAAGCCTTTTGATCCGGAAGAGCTTCTCGTACGCATCAAAGCCAAAACACATACATTGCGCATACTGAAAGAGGTAGGAGCCCTGACAATAGACTTGGAGCAGGAGACACTATACAAAGAGGGCGCCCCTTATCATCTGCCACTTGTGCAGAAGCGCCTTCTCCTCTCACTGGTACGCAACCATCCCAATCCTGTTTCCAAAGAGGAACTATTACTTCTACTCGAAAAGCCCACTGACCTGGCACTCCGGGTCAGTATCGCCAAGATGAAAAAAATGCTTCATCTTGAGATCAAGAACATACGAGGAGTAGGCTATCAAATTATCTGAAAAGGAGTCTTTGCGCAAGAGCTTTATGCTTTTCTTCCTCGTCATCGAGCTCTTGCTGGGATTTATCTTCTACCAATACTACAGTATCGAAGAGGAGCATTTGCGGGAGGACCTCTCTTTGCAAATGAAAAACTACAGCCTCTCTTTTGAAGGAGATCAGTTCGATATAGAGATCACTCCCTACAGCAAGCAAAAAAATCCTTATGAGCTCTATCAGGACACCCAGGCCCTCTATATTCTCGTACCCTTTCCCGAAAGCACAAAAGACCTGCTCAAGATCTACTATCCCCTCTCAAAGTATCAGCAGGCTCTCTCGGCGATTCAGTGGAAACTGGCAAGCCAGTTTCTACTCCTCTCTCTCATTGCTGCTGTTATCTCTTTTTGGTTTTCTACCTATATCCTGACACCCTTGAGGGACTCACTGAAGCTGCTTGAAATGTTTATCAAAGATATGATCCACGACCTCAACACTCCCCTCAGCTCTATTTTGATCAATCTCAAAATGATGGATGGAGAGAACAGCGAAGTACAGAGCATCAAACAGAGTGCGAAAACCATCTCCATGCTGCAGCACAATCTCGATGCCTACCTGAGAGACTCACATCTGAACAGTGAGCACTTCGATTTGGCGGCATTGGTACAAGAGCAGGTTGATTTCTTTGCACCTCTGTATGATTATCTCAGCTGGGATATAGAGGTCAATCCTCTGATGCTCCACAGTGACAAGCAGGCCTTTAGCCGGATCCTCTACAACCTCCTCAGTAATGCCTGCAAATACAATATCACCTATGGCACAGTCAGTATCAAAACCCAAAAATCCACACTTGCGATCACCAATGAATCATACGGTATTGAACATCCTGACCGACTCTTTGAACGCTTTTACAAAGAGAGTGAGCGTGGTCTGGGGATAGGATTGCATATCGTAGAGAAACTCTGTGCAGAACTGTCTATCAGCAAAAGGCTCCATATAGAAGATACTACCGTCACACTCCTTCTTGATCTAGGCAAAGTAACATCGAAGTAACAAAGTCCTCTTATACTTCGTCTATCACAATTGACTGGAGAAAAAAATGACTAGACTACAGATAAAAGGATTGCTGCTTTCAGCTTCGCTGGCATTAATGGGCTGTGAAGCAGAGAACGGAAATGCCGACAGAAATGATACACTTATCGATATAGATTCTCTACCCACCTCAACCCTCACCCAGGATCTCAAAGATGCTATCGCCTATATGGGCAACGAAGAGCGACTGGCCTATGATATCTATATGAACCTCTACGAGTATCATCTGTCTGACGAAACAGAGATCAACCAACTGCAAAATATTGCCACCCGTGGCGAAAAAACACATGTGGGCATCGTCCAATCACTGGTACGAAAGTATGGCCTGGGCGAAGAGGATCTCAGCAATGTAAGCGAAGGGGTAGCAGACAACAGTGTCGCCTTTGAAGATATGCCACGCGGTCAGTATGATATCCCTGCTATTCAGACACTCTATGATGCCCTCTATGCCAAAGGGACAGATTCTGTACAGGATAGCCTGGAGGTAGGATGTCTGGTAGAGGTCACAGATATCAATGACCTCGATCACTATCTGGCACTGGCCGAAGCCTCCGACGCGGCAGATGTCACGGCAGCCTTTGAGGTGCTTAGAGACGGTAGCTACAGTCACTACTGGGCATTCGACAAAGGCTTGAAAAATCTAGGCATCGCAGAAGGGTGCTGCTCACTCGGCACGATCGATGGTCTCAACTACTGCCACGACGAATATCCGCAAAATGAAAAAGGTAACGGAAGAGGACATGGCAACGGAGGCAAAAGATAGTATCCCACATGGAAACAACCCATTTTGCCACAGTTATGAGCAAATAGGTTAATTTTCGCTATTGCACTCACTATCACTTCAGTTGATATTGGGTTGATAGTGTACTGCTATACTTTCTTATCTAGATCAAAAAAGGAAACTACATGAAAACAAAAACCATACTAATCACCTCCCTGCTTGCATTCACTCCCCTACTCTCTGCCAATGAGATCAATACCACCAAACTCTTTGAGACCAATTGTGCTGCCTGCCATATCACTGACCTCTCCAAGATGAGCAACAAAAGTGCCTTTGTCGCACCGCCTGCGGATGAGATCATAACCCATGCCAAAGAGGAGTTTGGTGCAGACAAGGCGAAGGCTGTCAAATTCATGGCAGACTATGTCCGCAACCCAGACCCCATGAAGTCCTTCTGCGCCTCGATCGAGACCTTTGGCGTCATGCCTACACAAAAAGATGTGGTCACCGCCCAAGAGGCAGAAGCTATCGTCTCGATGATGTATGATAGCTATCCAAGAAAAGAATTTACAGAGATGGAAGCCAAAGAAGGAGGGCACAGCGGCATGACCTTCGAGAAACTAGACTATGACAAAGACGGCTCTCTCTCCGCCAAAGAGTTCCAACGCTTCAGAGCAGAAAAGAACCATATCAACCCCAACAAATTTGTCAACACCTACTACTTTGACCGTATGGATCTCAACAGAGACGGTAAGATGGATCAAGCAGAGTTTGACAAGATGAAAGCAGACAAACAGAGGAAAAAGAATAGATAGAAAACCCAGCTTTACGCCACTTCGTATCTTCCCCCTTTGATGCGGAGTGTATACACCCAAATGCACTCCTCCTTAAATAGATTCAAACTTTCTCTCATAGATATCTTTAGCAATAGTTAAATATATAAATGCATAACGGAATGATAAATATGCATAAGCGTTATGCACATTTACCCATAGCACATCAATGAGAATATCACCCCTCTGGTCTATTTTTTTACACAAGTCGTAGGGTGGGTCACACCCGCCATATAGGGCAATCTGTATGGAGACGGACTTTCTCCGTAAGACTCAAAAACTTTTCAATGCATCTGTCGCAAATTTTGCGACAGTTCAAAATGAAGATAGCTTTTTGATGAATCGTATTGCAGTTATCGCAAATTTTGCGATAACTGCAAATGATAAGAATGATTTATTGTGAAGTTTTTATTCAATCTGAATCGTAGGGTGGGTCATACCCACCATATAGGGCAGTCTGCATGGAGACGGACTTTCGCCGTAAGGCTCAAAAACCTTTCTTGCTATCTAAATATATTCAAAATGTAAGATTTAGGTAAAAAATGGTTTGCTTTTAGTAAAATGGATGCAGAGAGTTTTGGTATTTTGGAGGTGAATGATGAGTTTAGACAACTCGCAAAATGATGCATTTGCGGAGCTAGTTTGTCAATAATACAATGTATGTGGGTGAGGGAAAACCCAAAATCTGAATATCTCTCTCAATTGGGAGAAAATATACACTCAAAGAGTATCGATACAAACTCAGATTGGAATAGGGAAAAATTTAAAAAACCACAGGAGTAAAAAAATGAACTACAGATACATAGGAAAAACAGGACTAAGAGTGAGCCCCATCTGTTTAGGGACGATGACCTTTGGAACACAAGCAGACAAGAAAGAAGCCTTTGCCATTATGGACAAGGCATACGAGAGGGGCATAAATTTCTTTGACACTGCAGAACTTTATCCTGTGCCACCATCGGGTGAGCTCTTTGGACTTACCGAAGAGATAGTCGGTGAGTGGATGCAGACGAAGCCTAGAGACTCTATCATCTTGGCCTCTAAGGTAGCGGGGGCTGCAAGTGGGTGGTTTGTGCCTCCTGTACGTCATGGGCTAACTGCCATAGATAGGTTTCACATCGAGCGTGCAGTGGAGGGGAGCTTAAAACGGCTTAAGACAGACTACATAGACCTTTACCAAATGCATTGGCCCGATACCATCGTGCCTATAGAGGAGTCTTTGGAGGCTTTTGATAGACTGGTTCAGAGTGGGAAAGTGCGCTACTTGGGTACATCTAACGATACAGCCTATGGTACAACCAAAGCACTCATGAAGTCTGAACAATATGGGTTTACGCGCTTCGAGTCCATACAAAACAACTTTTCTCTGCTAAATCGTCGATTTTTAGATGAAATAGCAACAGTATGTGAGCAGGAAAGCATATCACTACTTCCCTACTCTCCTCTAGCTGGTGGAGTACTCAGTGGTAAATATAATGATAGCTCTCATACTAAAGGGCGATTTACTTCCTATATGGATTCACCAAATGTCAGACAACAAGCTATGGCAACTAGGTTTTTAAATGATAAAACACTGGCTTCCACTGCCAAATATATAGAGATAGCAAAAGAAGCAGGTATGCACCCTGTGACGCTGGCTACTGCATGGTCAAAACAGTTTGACTTTGTAGCATCTACCATTATAGGTGCTACAGAGTCAGCACAGCTAGAGCCTATCTTCGAAGCAATGGACTTGACTTTGAGCGATGATATGCTAAAGGCTTGCGATAAAGTACATGATGGGATACTTTATCCGATGGGATAATCATAAACACGCACAAACAGCACTTCATACGCCAAACGACTCTTCGTATCGGTATCCAGTAGTACGTGCTACTTCACACTTGTAGCTCTGATTAAACTGATATTTGTTTGTAAAGATCTAGATATACGCCGCTTGGCTTCATTACTCTCTAGCACAAAAACAGATAGAACTCTGCCCCACACAACCCTCTAAAAGCAAGGTTGTTTCGCTGTAATGATAATACTTCTGAAGGGTTCACTCCACCTCAAACCGAGGCAACTCACTCACATTCCTCTCCTGCACACTCTCCGTCTTGCAGCAGTTCAGCAACGATTTGTCAGGGTTTTCGATGAAGGCATAGCCTCGGTATACCGTGTAGAATCCATAGACGATGACGATGATCGAAGCCAGATTCATCATCACCTTTCTGATGCCGCTCTTTGTAAAGATCCCTGCGAAAAATCCCAGAGTAAAAAGTGACGGGATCG
>JALWVW010000174.1 GCA_027079365.1 Campylobacteraceae bacterium
GTGTGTGAATTTCTCTTTACAAGTGATGAAGAGGTGGGGTTGATTGGGGCGGAAGCGATGGACTTTGATTTAGAGTCTTCGTATATGCTCAATCTCGATAGTGAAGATGAAGCGGAGGTCTATATCGGGTGTGCTGGTGGTGTGGATATCATGACCCAAAAAGCTTATGAAACAAGCACCTATCATGATAGCTTTTATAAAATCACTATAAGTGGATTAGCGGGTGGTCATTCGGGTGTGGAGATACATAAAGATATCCCCAATGCTATCAAACTTTTTGCAGACTTTTTAAAAAATAAACCTATCATGATAGCCTCACTCAAAGGTGGAGAACGCATAAACTCTATCCCTGTCAATGTCAAGGCGATTGTCTCTTCAAGTGAGTGTTTAGAATCCTCAGAGTTTATAACAGTCAAAAAGATAGAAGGCACTTATGAGGTGATAGAAGGCAGAGAAGTTATAGAGATGTTATCCACTTTTGAAAATGGTGTTTTATCGTTTAACGAGGAGCTTGATGTGCCTGATACCAGTATCAATCTAGCCCTTATCATGATAAAGGACGGCACTATCATGATAGAAGCTTCTGCCCGTGCGATGGACGCGGAGGGTTTGGAAGATGTGAAAAATACTGCCACAGAACATTTTAAAAAGTACGGATTTTCAGTGAAACACAACGGAAAATATCCTGCTTGGAAACCAGAGATAAATGACTTCTCAAATATCGTCGATGATGCGATGAAAGCAGTCTTTGGAAAAAGCGAATTTAAAGCTATCCACGCAGGGCTTGAGTGCGCGATACTTTCACAAAATTACCCCGATATGAAAATCACCTCCATAGGACCAAATATCCGCTCTCCACACTCCATCCATGAAAAGGTAGAAATCGCTTCTGTGGAGAAAACTTATGCCGTGGTACAAAAGGTCTTAGATGCGCTATCTTAGCCTGCTTTTAGTTATCATGATAGCTCTAGGAGGGTGTAGTATGAAGGGACCAAATACACTAAAAGGGTGTCTTGCAAACCCTGCTAAAACACCGATTAAACTGCATGCAAAGGTATGTGGAAGTGGGGAGCCTTTGGTGATGTTACATGGCTTTGCATCGGATATGGGGACTTTTTCACATCTGCTACCACCTCTGTGCAAGCACTACGAAGTGCATCGTTTGGATTTAAAAGGTTTTGGTGACTCTCCCAAGCCTAGGGATGGGCGATACAGTGTGTATGATCAGATGGTACTGGTGAATAACTACCTTCAAGAACACAACATCACAAATCCTATCATGATAGGGCACTCTTTAGGGGGTGGGGTGATCCTCTCTTTGGCGGTGCATGGCGTGAAGATTAAAAAGATGGTGTTGATTGACCCTGCGGCGTATCGCCAAAATCGTCCTTATCTTTTAAATCTCATGCAGATACCATTTTTTGGGGGACTTGGATTTTATCTTTTGCCTTCACATTATGAGGTGATGGAGGGGTATAAATTTGCTTTTTATGATGACAGTAAGATTCCT
>JALWVW010000175.1 GCA_027079365.1 Campylobacteraceae bacterium
AAAGAACCTCACCATCATTGATACAAAGGCTGTGTTTCCCTCTCCTGTGAAACGGCAGATCCCCAACAGAAAGAGAAAAGCCCGGCACAGCAAAAAGAATAGGCATTCTGTCCATACAAAAAACCATGCAGCAACAAACAACAAGCCCATGCCTGCCAAACAAGTTATGATCAAGCAACAAGCACAAACATCCAACCAGAAAACACCTCAGCACGTCAAGCAGCAAAAAAAGATGCTCACAGGCAACACAATAAACATGGCAACGCATACAAAAGCCAAAAATACGCCCCAGATCACAGCAAAAAAAAGTATTCGCACTCTGCTAAAACAACATCACATAGGCTTTCTTCCCGCCAAAGGCACCCTCACGCCACAAGGGGAGAAAACCGTAGATGCGCTTGCAGGTATTCTTTTACACCATCCCTCGATCCATGTTGAGATCGCAGGCTATACAGACTCGGATGGAAGCGAATCCTTCAACCAAAAGCTTTCACAAAAGCGTGTAGATACCGTAAAAAAGAGACTTGTCTCTAAAGGAATCAGCCCAAAACGCCTGCGCGCCAAAGGCTACGGAGAGTCTCACCCACTTGTCCCCAACACCAGTGATGAAAATAAACAGAAAAACAGGCGCGTAGAGATCACTGTCCTCAAGCTGCTAAAAATATGACAATTTGACATATTTTTAGCCTTTTCTTCTATTTTCCATTATACTACCATCATCACAACTTACCTAATCATTATTTGGGTAAAATTCACCATTCAAGGACAAGGATATGACGATGGCAATGGACGCGAACAAAAAGAAAGCACTGGATATGGCGATCAAACAGATTGACAAGGCATTTGGTAAGGGTACGCTTATGAGACTGGGTGACAAAGAGTTTGAGCCTATCGAGGCGATCAGCACAGGCTCACTGGGTCTGGATATGGCACTGGGAATCGGGGGTATCCCTCAAGGGCGTGTTGTAGAGATCTATGGCCCTGAATCCTCCGGAAAAACCACACTCGCTCTCCAGACCATCGCCTCTGCGCAGAAAGAGGAGATGGTCTGTGCCTTCATCGATGCCGAGCATGCCTTGGATGTGGTCTATGCCAAGAACCTCGGCGTCGATACGGACAATCTTCTTGTCTCTCAACCAGACTTTGGTGAGCAGGCACTGGATGTACTCGAGACATTGACGCGCTCTGGTGCTGTGGATCTCATCGTTGTAGACTCTGTGGCAGCACTCACGCCAAAAAGTGAGATCGAAGGCGATATGGGAGATACCCATGTGGGACTGCAGGCACGACTCATGTCACAAGCCCTACGCAAGCTCACCGCTATCCTCCACAAAACCAACACTACCGTGATCTTTATCAACCAGATCCGTATGAAAATCGGCACGATGGGGTACGGCTCTCCTGAGACTACCACAGGTGGTAATGCACTCAAATTCTACTGCTCTGTGCGTATTGATGTCCGTCGTATCGCCACACTCAAGCAGGGCGAATCACAGATCGGTAACCG
>JALWVW010000176.1 GCA_027079365.1 Campylobacteraceae bacterium
GCAAAAACACTACTGCACCAAAAGCTGCAGCCGTCATTCACAATGATTTTGAAAAGGGCTTTATCCGTGCAGAAGTGATCGGCTTTGAAGATTTTGTTACCAACAATGGCGAACAGGGCGCCAAAGAGGCCGGGAAGATGCGACTGGAGGGCAAAGAGTATATCGTCCAGGATGGTGATGTGATGCATTTCAGGTTTAATGTCTGATGAAAAAATATTCTCTTCTGCCTCTTGTGCTACTGGCTCTGCTTTCTGGATGCGACAGCAAACCAGGCAATAGCCTTATGATCACACGCCAAAGTGCCTATCCTCTCAAACAGACAGTAGACCGGTTCACTCGGGCCATAGAGAAAAAGGGCTACCACGTGACAGCCGTCACAGACCATACCGCCCGTGCCAAAAAAGAGAACATCTACCTCCATCCGACTCTGGCACTGACCATAGACAACCCCAAGGTCTTCTCAGCACTGCTGACCTGCAACCCTTCACTTGCTATTGATCTTCCCATGCGCGTAGCTGTCTATTCGCAGCTGGGCGGTACAGTCAAATTTTCCTATACACAACCAGAATACTGGTCACTCAAGCATAACATCAAAGATAAAAACTGTATTGCAGTTATTTTGGAAATGACCAGAGATCTCAATGAGGCTGTAGAGGTGTTGAAAAAATAGTTACGGAGTAGATCTCGGGCATCGGTGTGTGTATGGAGGAAGTTATGTGTATGAATCGTGGTTTCAATCTGTTTTCTCAAAAAAGGAGGAGGAAAAAATAGATCGCCGATACCCGAGATACAAGCGTAGTATATCTAATTAAGATAAAATTACTCTTAATTAGAATAAAAAATATTACATTTTTGTTACATTTTTTTCTTTATCAATTTTTCTCTATTATAAATACCATTAAATGGATATTTTTATCTTCTTTGGTCTCTATATCCCAAGCATTCCCCCTTCTCTTTCCTGCTATAATATACCTGTTTTTATACTTTCATCTCAGTGCAATTAAGGAAAAACATGTCACAACAGGATCAAGTCAAATGGGACAAAAAATATACAGAGAACGATAAGTTGCTAGGTTTCAGAGAAGCCAGCCCTCTACTCAAACAGTTTCTTACCTCTGTTCAAGGAAGCAAAGCACTTGATATCGCCTGTGGTACCGGACGAAACACACTTTATCTGGCACAAAATGGATTTGAGGTAGATGCACTGGATATCTCTGCAGTAGCGCTTCAGGAGCTCACACAGCATATGCAAAAAGTAACCGATCTGGCATTTATCCACACACAACTGGTAGACCTGGACAGCTATACCCCTCCCCTCTCAACCTATGATATGATTATCCAGACCAACTTTCTCGACCGCAGACTGATCCCTCTGCTGGCACAGGCACTTACCAAAAACGGTATACTGATTATCGAAACCTATATGATCGACCCTGAAAATGAAAAAAAAGGCTCCAACGAAACCTACCTCCTCAAAGCAGGAGAACTTCCCACCTATTTTGATGAACACTACGAGATACTCTTCTATGATGAATTCTGGAATCAGGGAGAAAACTACCGTATGCGTAAGCAGGGGATTGTGGTTAAAAGACTTTCCTGAGGTACCTGCCAGTATCCACTAAACCATAAATGCCAACAGTGCTGCGGTCACTGCGACATTGAGTGACTCTACCCCCCGTTGCATCGGGATAGAGATACTACTTTCACAGAGGGCCCGGATCTCAAGGCTGACGCCGCTGCTTTCGTTGCCCAGAACAAAGACAGTGGATGCAGGATAGTCCGTCTCTCTGTAGTTTCGCGGGGCATCAGAGGCGAGCGTATAGAGGGTGGCACCCTGCTCTTTCATACTTTCCAGAGCCCTCTTTAGATTTGGGGCTTTAAGTATGGGGAGCTTGAACAGAGTACCGGCAGAGGCTTTAATGACCAGTGGAGATATCTGGGCATTGCCTTTGCTGGGAATAAGGACTGCATCGATCTGTCCGGCAGCGCAGGAGCGGATGATCATGCCGAGATTTTGGGGATTGGTGATGCCATCGAGTGCAATGACCCTATAGGCATCCTTCTCAGCCATAAAGGTCTCGATATCCGCAGCGTGAGGCAGTATAATATCCAGTGCCACACCCTGATCCTGTTTGGCATTTTTGGAGATACGGGAGAGTGTCTGCTTGTCATGGTACGCCACTTCTATGTCGCGCTCTTTGGCCAGCGAAAGCATCCGAGAAAGCACGGGAGCAGCCTTGTTTGAGCCGGAGAGATGGAGCTTGTGGATCTCGATCGTCTCATCCTGCAAGGCTTCCAACACAGCATTTCTGCCATAGATCGTCAAAATCTTGTCAAAGAATGCTTTTTTATCCTGATAGGCCTGTGAATCACTTGTCTTCAATGATCCTTAGCCCTTCCAGACCAGACTGGGTTTGTTGTTCTCATCAAACTCTACTGCCGGCATACCCATGACATTGTATCCACCATCCACATAGTGGATCTCTCCTGTCACTGCCCGACTGAGATCGGAGAGCAGATACATCCCTGAGTTACCCACATCATGGATGGAGACATTCTTCTTGAGTGGTGCATTGGCTTCATTCCACTTGAGGATAAAGCTGAACTCACCGATACCTGCAGCTGCGAGTGTCTTGATGGGGCCTGCAGAGATCGCATTCACGCGGATACCGTCTTTACCAAGGTCTTCTGCCAGGTATTTGACTGTCATCTCAAGGGTTGCTTTGGCAATACCCATGAGGTTATAGTTGGGGATATATTTGGCTCCGCCATAATAGGAGAGTGTGAGTACGGAGGCGTTATCACTTAGCACTGGCTTGAGTTCTCGAACCACTTCTATCAGCGAATAGACTGAGATATTCATCGCGATCTCAAAAGCATCTTTGGGGATATCTATAAAGCGTCCACTCAGCCCCTCTTTGGGAGCAAAGGCGATAGAGTGCACAATGAAGTCTATTTCACCCATATCCTTGGCGATAGACGCGCGCAAAGCTGTGATCTCCTCCGGCTTGCTTACATCACATCGATACAGTCTCTCTGCACATCCCAGATCCTCTGCAATAGGAGCCAGTTTGGTCTCAAATCTGTCATTGAGAAAGGTAATCGCCATCTCAGCGCCCTGCTCCCTACAGGCATTGGCAATACCATAGGCAATCGACCGCTTGTTGGCGATACCCAATACAATCCCTTTTTTACCCTTCATAATCATGCTATAATCCTTTTTAAAATAATCTTGTATTTTACCATAATTGGATTAGGGTATAAAAACAGTCAGGAAGAATCATGAAAGAAATACATTTTATCTCCACCGGAGGTACTTTCAACAAGCAGTATGACGAGGAGAGTGGCGGCATCGCTATCGATAAGAAAGCCCGTACGCTACAGGAACTTGCCCGAAAGTGGCGCACTGACTTTGAGGTAGAAACTCTTATCGGGAAGGACTCTCTGGATATGACGGATCAGGACAGAGAAGCGCTCCTCGAAGCCGTCAGAAAATCACCGGCACAGGAGATCATTGTCATCCACGGTACCGACACCATGGATCTGAGTGCCAAAATGCTTGCGCAAGCAGAGCTTCCCAAGCGTATCGTCCTGACTGGTGCCATGACGCCTTACCGTGTAGACAAGGTCGAAGCCACGGCCAATGTGGCTATGGCCTATGGTTACCTGCAGGCCGAGGGCACCAATGGTGTCTATATCTCCATGAATGGTGTCATAGGAGCACATGACACCATCATCAAAAACAGAGCAGCCAAACGCTTCGAATCATTGTGATGGCAGCTTGGTGCTGCTGGCATTGTCCTCTGCTTTGGCAGCCTCCAGTTCCGCCTGTACGGCTTTGAGCGGATGGTTCCTGAAATAGCCGTGGTAGTAAAGCCACTTGTAGATATCCGCAGCGACAGGGCCGGCACTACTACCCCCATGTCCACCATGTTCCAGTAGCACGGTAACGATATATTCTGGATGTTTGAAAGGCGCATAGGTCGTGATCCAGGCATGTGAGCGCTTGAAGTAAGCCAGATCCTGCTCTTTGACCCTCTTTTTCACATCTTGCGGTATCGATACCACCTGTGCTGTTCCTGTCTTTCCTGCTACTTTGATAGGTAGTTTTGACATAGTTTTGAATGCGGTACCAGACTTGACATTGCAGACATCGTACATCCCCAGGCGTATCTGCTTCATGTGCGCTGCATTGAAAGAAATACGCTTGGAAGGGATCTTGACAGGATTACCATTGATCTTTTTCGCCAGCGTAGGCGTCACAAGTCTACCTGTTGCCAAAAAGGCTGTATACCTTGCTATCTGCATCGGCGTGACATTGTCATACCCCTGCCCGATCGCTGCGATCACTGTTTCCCCCATATACCAAGGGAGCCCATAGCGCTTTTTCTTCCATGCTTTATCCGGAATGATACCATTGTATTCAACCGGAAGATCAATACCTGTCTTGATACCGAGTCCGATACTTTTGAGTGTCTTGGCCACATTGTCGATACCGATCTCCAAACTCTTATTGTAATAATACACATCGCAGCTTTCACGGATAGAACGCCTCAGGTCTACATCACCATGCCCCCATTTAGACCAGCATCGAAACTTGTGCTTGCTCTTGCCTACAGTGATAAACCCTACACAATGTTCCTCTTTGTCAAGCACTCCCTTGCCAAACTTGGATGTCGCCAGAGCGATCCCCATCTTGATCACTGAACCCGGAGGATAGACCGCATGGATAAATTTATTGGTAAAAGGATGCCCCAGGTTCAACTGGAGGGCTTTCCAGTTTTTGACACTAATGCCATCCACAAAAAGATTGGGGTCATAACTGGGGTTACTGACAGCCGACAAAACCTCTCCTGTACTTTTCATAACGACGACGATCGCCGCTTTCTTTTTAAGAAGCAAGCGTATATACTTCTGCAGTTTCATATCAAGGTGAAGCATCAGGTTTCTATTGCTGACAGGATCTTTTTTCTCCAGAACCTCCAGTGCTTTGTTTCGTGCATTGACCTTGGTGATCGTATAGCCCAGCTCACCTTCCAACACCCTGTTGTAGTATCGTTCAAGCCCACTCTTCCCTGCCTTCCCTACTGCCTTGGTCACGGGGTCTTTGTCGTTCTCTTTTTTATTGGATCTACCTATATAGCCTACAATATGCGCTGCAAACTGCCCATAGGGATAGTGCCGTTTCGTCTCTGCTTCTATCTTGATATGAGGATTGAGGCTGAGTCGGGGATAGACTTTCATCATATCATTGTAAGAAACGAATTCAACCACTTTGATAAATTTATGGTTATACGCGGAGCTGTATTTGCGATAGACCTTCTCCATCACTGAACTGTTGATATCAGGAAATACCGCCTTCATCTCCTCTATAACCTTCTGCAGTTCTCCCCTCTTAATACTGAGGTGCGGGGCAATAGAGAGAGAAAATCCTATTTTGTTGATCGCCAGAAAATTACCGTCGGTATCGACGATCTCGCCACGGACAGGTTTGATATACTCTTTTCTCTCTATATTCTCTTTTGCCAATTTTTCATAGTAAAACCCGGATTTGATACTGACCTGATACAGCCTACCGATCATCAGTGCCCAAACACCCAAAAAAAGCAATATGACAATTTTGTACCTCATAGCAGCACCACAAAAATAAGGTCAAATACCAGTGAGTAGAGCAGTAGCGAATTGATAAAAATACTGGTAGTATCAAACATAAAATCATACCCAAGAATCAGGATAAAATAGTAGACATCTATCGCCACGACAGAGAGCAACCCCACGCAGACACTACAGCGTTTGAAGTAGCGTATCCTCTCGTAGAGGGTAAGATAAAAAAGCAGTATCGCCAGCAGAGAGAGAAACATGGGCAGAGAGAGATTTGCCTCCAGATTGAGCAGGTAGAGCAGAGGAAACCAGATATAGCGTACCCCGTGCCCGTCTATGCCCCAGATGACCATATAGCCAGCAAATCCGATAAAAAGCGGCAGAAACACATACATGGAGATCAGTATCGGATAGAGCAGCACAAAACAGCCTACGGCTATCCAAAAAAGCAGCCACAGTACCTTGTTTGTCACGCTGCCTACCCTTCAGTATTGATACGGTACATCAAAGAGACCTCATTGCAGACAGGAAAATGGATGCACTTGATACAATCTGCCCATATCTTCTGCTCAGGAATGCTCTCCTTGGCGATTTCCTCGAAACCCATCTTGAGGAAGAACTGTGGCACATAAGTCAAAACAAGTATCTCCTCAAGCCCCAGTGCTCTGGCCTCATCCAGTGCAAACAGTACCATCTCCTTGCCTACGGATCTGCCCCTGAATGCCTCATTCACGATCAGACTTCGTATCTCTGCCAGGCGTGGGGAGTGCACATGTAGCGCGGTATATCCCACCAGTTGCTCCCCCTCCTTTGCCAATACATAGGATCGGATATTGGTAGCGATCTCTTCTGCGTCACGATCCAGTATCACGCCGCTTTTTACCTCTTCTGCTACCAGATGCAGCATTTCTGGAATATCCCTCAAATTTGCTTTGACAAGTCTCACGAGTGAATACTCCCAAATATTGTCTTCAATATCTCCTGATGTACCTTCTCCATACCGATCTTTTTGGAATTGGAGATGAAAATAGCATCGGGGAACTTTTTTCTCAGTGCTGTTTTCTCTTTGGCATTGAGCTTGTCAATTTTGGTAAAAAGTGCCAGATACCGTTGGTCGGGACGGATAAAACCCTGGATATACTCTTCCACTTCATTGTCGATCTTGGCATTGGGGTGTCTGGCATCACGCAGGTGAATAAAAAGGCGGATAGAGACCCGCTTCTCTATGAACTCGACCAGATTCTTCTGCCAGATCTGCTTGAGACTTTTTGAGACTTTTGCATAGCCAAATCCCGGAAGGTCCACATAGCGCAAAAAGTAGGGTGTCTCTCCCACTCTGTACTCTATCTCAAAAAAATTGATTAGTTGGGTTTTACCCGGAGTAGAGGAGCTTTTGGCCAGATTTTTCCGTTGTGCCAAGGTATTGATCGTCGAACTCTTCCCGACATTGGATCTGCCGATATAGACCACTTCACTGACACTGTCATCCAGTGAATCGGTGATACTCTGTGCGGATTTGATAAAGGCCGAATTGACCACTCTTGGATTTTGCATACTGTTTTCCTACTTCATCTCAAAGATAAGTTTTGCAGCAATTTTTTTGCTGCCTTCTATAATAAACGCACCCGTTGTACTGTGTATCTCTATCCTGTTTGCGGTGATGTCTCGCCTGTTCTGTCGATCCTTCACTTTGACATTGCCCTCAAGAATATACTTTTTCTTCTTTGGGAAGTAGCGCATCTCATGACAGCTCCCCTGATAGTCAGTCTCTGATTTTCTAATATGGAATCGTACCCCGCCAAATGCACGATACATCTGCGTGCTGTTGTCTTCATTGAAATAGACAATGATTTTGGATGCGTGTACCTGTGTCTTCCCCTGAACAATCTGTGCATTTCCTAAAAAACGCACCATTTTCTCTGCATCTTTAGCAATAAATTTATCTGCAGTGATCTCCAGCTTTTCTGCAACTATCCAAACAGAGCAGATAGAAAGCAAAAGGAATATTCTCTTCATCACAGTTCCTCAATTAATTATAAAGATTATATCCTCTTTTATTTAACAATTAAACATATAAACCAAAACTACCAACACACCACATAAAGTAGAGTCACCAACAGACGAGACTACATATCCTGCTCTTCTTTGCAAAAATTGACAAACATATCTTCAGGCATAGGTTTGGCAAAAAGATATCCTTGCCCGATATCAATCTCGGTCTCTTTCAGAAAATATTCTTGCTCTTTTGTCTCTATTCCCTCTGCAACAATATGATATCCAAGACTTTTTCCCAGTGCAATAATCGCTTGTAGCACTTTAAGATCATGTCTCTTCTCGGGGACACTGTCGATAAAAGATTTATCTATTTTGATCGTATCTACCGGAAGGTTCTTCAAATAACTGATAGAAGAGTATCCTGTTCCAAAGTCATCTATAGATATCCGGCATCCCAATGCGTGCAGTTGTTGTAGAATGGAAAGATCTTCTTCAGTATCTTCCACGATAAAACGCTCAGTGATCTCTATATCAATATTCTTGGCACTTATGCCTGTACGAGAAATGATACTCCTCAGTCGCTCCATAAATGATTCTTCATGAAATTGGACAGATGAGACATTAATAGAGATACTATGCACATCCAGACCCCCTTCCCTCCAACGCATATATGCCTTACAGGCTTCCTCAAAAACATAATACCCAATCTCAACAATAAGTCCTGTTTCCTCCGCAATAGAAATAAAGTCATAAGGAGATACTTCACCCAATACAGGATTTGTCCATCTTAAAAGTGCTTCAGCGCCATTGATCTTTTTTGTTTTTAAAAGGTATTTTGGCTGGTAATACAGTGACAATTCACCTTTTTTGAGTGCATGCAGAAGCTCTTGCTCCAATTGTAATCGTTTCTCTACATTGAGTGACAATTGTTTTGTATAAAACTGATATCTATCCTTTCCCTTCTCTTTGGCATCATACATGGCAGCATCAGCATGTTTGACGATCTCATATCGATCCGTACCATCGTCCGGATAGATTGCAATACCAATACTAGCTGAGATATGAAGATAGTAGTTTTGCACAAGAATAGGTTCTCTGACCGCATCCAGTATTTTCTTTGCTACCTTCTCAACATATCTTTTTTTTCTTTCACATCCCAGGATCAGAACAAATTCATCCCCACCAATTCTGGCAAGCATCTCATCATGCTCCAACAATCCTGCAATACGCTGAGATAAAATGACAAGTATTTCATCTCCTACATGATGCCCCAAAGTATCATTTATACCCTTGAATCGATCCAAGTCAATAAACAGCACTGCAATCTTTGCCTCCACTCTTTTTGCTGTCTCCAATGCCTCACCGAGACTCCGTTCAAACTCTCTTCGGTTTGGTAGCTGGGTCAAGGTATCATGATATGCCAGATAATCTACTTTATCTTCCATTTCAATGATTTCCTTCAGATTTGTATAAACAGCAATATAGTTTTGCACTATATCCTCATGGTCTTTCACGCTCGCTACTTTTAGCCACAAAGGCAACACTTCACCCTTCCTGGTAAGGCCTTCTACTTTCCCGCTCCACCGTCCTTCAGTAGAAAGCAATGACATCATTTTCCTGTATAGTGCTGTCTCCTCACGAAGGGAATTCACGATGCAAAGCCTCTTCCCTTTAAGACTGGTATCACTATACCCGAACATACGACCAAATGCAGGGTTGGAAGAGACCACATTGTACCTTGCATCAAAGATTACGATTCCCTCATCTATGATATCATAGACTGTAGCAGATTGCTGCAATACTTTTTGCTGTCGCACATAGTGTGTGATATCAAGTTTGACTGCCAGATACTGCACCAGTTTATCATCCAAAAAGATAGGTACGATAGAAACATTCTCATAGAGCAATGTACCATCTTTCTTTTTGTTTACCAGTTCTCCTTTCCACATTTTTCCGCGGTCCAAAGCTTCATTCATCTCTTTGTATGTACACTCTTTTACAAGATTTGATTTCAATATATTGGGGTTTCTACCCAACACCTCTTCTTTACTGTATCCTGTATTTTTCTCAAAAGTACCATTGACATATTCGATCCTGCGGTCTGCATCGGTGATAACAATAGTATTGTCACTATTCTCTATGGCATAACGAAATGCTCGGAGTCTTTTTGTTGTCTTCTGTATACGGCGATAATAGATCGCCAAAAGTATCACAAGGAAGAATGCGGAGAAAAAAAAGCTCAGTGCGATGGTTTTCTGCCTCTTGAGAATAAATATATATTTTTCTCTTAGGCTTGTAATAAAACTATTGATCTGCTTGTTCAGGTCCAATGCATTGCTCTTCATAATTAAAGTATTGATAGTCTCAATATTATTGAGAGCATGGCGATAGTGCTGATAAAAATATTCATAAAGAGGGTTTTTGTCTTGAATATCAGATAACACTTTTAAGCTCATTTCCACACTCTTCTTGTCAATAGGGACATCCAGGAGAGTCTGACTCAAGGAAAAAAAGAGTTGATTAAAAAGAATCTCCTCTTTATTTGATTTTTCTGTAATTTTTTTGATATTCTTTTGGAGATCGTATAGATAGTGAATAGAGTTGGTCACCTGCGCATTAATGCCTTCAAACTTTTGCAATACCTGACGCTTCTCTTTAAAAAGTATTTCCATATTGACCAGTTTCATATAAACCGATAAGCCAAACTCATTTTTAATCTGGCTATTTTTAAGAAAATGAATATCTTTTTCAAGCACATGGAGCATCCTGTTTTCTCTATCATAATCAATAAACTTATATCTCTTCAGATAAATCTTTTCCCACTGGTTTTCCAACACGATCATCTCTTGGGCTTTGGTATGATAGAGGTTATAGTTGTGCACACCCGCATACATATTTCTCATATACATAAGCAGTGCGATCAGGATAACAGAAAATACAAACAACAACTTGTAAAAGAGGTCCATACTCTTCATGGATCATCTTTGACAATATCCGGAAGTGTACCTGTCAAAGTCCGCAAGAACAAAACAATATCTTCGATCTGCTCCTCTGTCATATACCTTCCCAGCTGGTATTCCGACATCACCACAACAGCATCATGCAGTGTTTTTACCCTGCCATCATGCATGTACGGTGCTGTCAATGCAATATTTCGTAAAGAGGGCACCTTAAATACATACTTGTCTTCCTCATTTTTTGTTACCCGGTAACGCCCAAGATGCACACTGTTACTTTCTCTATAGATACCAAATTTATTATAAAGGTTCCCACCAATATTAATACCGTTGTGGCAAAGGATGCATCCTTTGCTTTTGAAAAGCATATAACCCTTTTTCTCTCTGGCAGTAATCGCCTGTGCATCCCCCCTCAAATATCTATCGAAGGGAGAGTTTGGCGTGATCAGTACCTCTTCGAATGCAGCAATGGCATCTTCTATATTTTCCACTGTGATACCATTTTCATAACATTGTCCAAAACGCTCCCGATAGCTCCTTTGGCTTTGCAGTTTTTGAACGACCTGCTTCATATCAGAGTTCATCTCATGATAATTTCCAACAGGATAGTGCACCTGATTTTTGAGGTCTTTGGCTCCTCCGTCCCAAAGCTGTCTGAAATTAAACACCGCATTATAGACAGTAGGTGTATTGACTTTTCCCATTCTGCCCTGAACCCCACAAGAATACTGCAAGCCATCATCACCACCATTATACAGATCATGGCAGGTAGCACAGGATATAGTGTTGTCACGAGAAAGGAGAGGGTCAAAAAAGAGCTTTTTTCCCAATGCAATTTTCTGTTGATCAGTGTGTACTTTCTCAGGAATAGGACGGATAGGTGCAGTCCAGAGCAACACACAGATACCCATCAGCAGTACAGATCGCATCAGCATCACTTTCTCCTTCAGTCTCTTGATCCTCTTGTGTCAGCACACAACCATACGTCTCAAGTAATTGTAGCAAAACTTTGTCAAAACTGCATCTCTTCCAGTGTCACTTTGACATTCTTTCCTAATGCCTCTACATCGTAACCACCCTCCAAAAAGAATACGAAAGGCACCTTTTTACTGTCAAGTATCATGCACACGATCTTTCTGATGCCCTCCGTTGTCACATTGAGCTGTGCCAAAGGATCACTCTCATGCAGATCATAACCGGCAGAGACCAAGATGATATCCGGAGAAAAGACCGCTACAGCACGAGGAAGGTCATTTTGATAAATCTCCAACAATTCCCTGTCCCCACTGTCAGGCATGATAGGGTGATTCTCCGTATAGTCTATACCTTTCTCTACGCCCCGCTCTGCCTCTGCCCCTGTCCCAGGGTAGGTAAAAGCCTGGTGAGAAGAGAAATAATAAACCGTATCGTCTGCATAAAAAGTATCCTGTGTACCATTGCCATGATGGACATCAAAATCTATGATCATCACTTTTTTGTAGCCTATCTTCTGGGCATATCTGGCTGCAATAGCAATATTGTTAAAGAGACAGAAACCCATAGCTCGCTCTGGCGTAGCATGGTGTCCAGGAGGTCTTACCGCACAAAAAGCCCGCCTGAAGCTACCGGACTTGATACCATCAAGCGCTACGATACCTGCACCAGCTGCCTTGCATGCTGCCTGATAGGAATCAGCGCTACAGACTGTATCTGAATCAATAGCAGATGCCCTATCCGAAGCCTCCTGAACCAAAGCAATATGCGCAGGCGCATGAACCAGACGCAGCATCTCTGTCGAAACAAAGATCGGTTCCACGCGGATCAACTTTGACAGGAGAGGTGTGACTGCCTTGTTAATTGACAGAAGTCTTTGTACTGATTCAGGATGCCCAGTACCCGTATCGTGTGTCAGGTAGATGTCATCTGTAATATAGGCTACTTTCATAGTATGGGAACCTCCGGAAATGGATGTTCCATTATTATAGCAGATTATGGTCGATTCCATCGACCCTACACATTATCATCATACTATTTGATACCCGTAGGTTCGATGGAATCGAACACTAGAAAAAAATCACTGCCACCGAATACAGCGGAAGGGTCTCTTCTCCTTGCAGTATCGCTTTGTACAGAGTGGCTTACCATGACCTGAACGAATACAGTGATTGCAGCCGTCAAACCATGCAATGCACTCTTTGGGTACCACAACACCGCTCTTGGCATTTTTGACTGTCACTACCCGCTGTTTACTCTGGAAACGCACCTTAAGGATTTTCTTTGAAACCTTATAGAAAAACGCCTGTGCCGCAGAGGAAGAAAGCGCTTTGTCTGATGCCATGATCTGTACGGTGGCATTGGTATCAGCAACTGTGGCTATCTTGGCTGTGGCAGCCTTGGCAGTACTTCCTCGATACCGGTAGATCAACAGATTTTCTTTACGAAAGTCAATATGTGCCTTGGCAATCTTCATACCAAAAGCAACCTTGTGCTCCCAGTAACGCTGCGTATCGATCGCAGAGAGAAATGCCTTATACTCTTTCTCTGTTGTGATCACACGGGTTTTGAGGTTGCTATATCCATTATCTACAGCAGGAAGTGAAATCTGAGAGAGTGCCTGTCCACCTTTAAAAAGGCTGATAGAAGGCACAGGTACATTGCAGCCTGCCAGCACCAGAGCCAAAATAGCTATTATAATTCTATATCGCATTACCCGATATCCCCCCACACTGAAATAGTTAAGCCCGTATAGCTTTAAGCGGATCGACCTTGGGGGCTTTTCGTTTAGGTCTGTTTTTCCATTTTACTTTTTGGGCACGCTCTACTCTCTCTGCCGTTTTGGGAGAGGTACTGAGCACATCCAGTGTACTTGGAGCATGGTAAGGCAGTGCCTTCCGTAGAGTCTGCTTTGCCTTGACTGTCTTTTCTTTTTTTTGTGGTGTTGCTACTTTTCTGGAGATTTTGGGAGAAGCACTCAACACATCCAGTGCACTAGGTGCACGGTATGATACTGTCCTGGAAGACTTTCTTGCAGGTGAGGATGTCTGTATTTTCCTTGTCGCTACCGTTCTATTTTGCGGCATAGTGACTGTATCTATTTTGGAGGAAGAGCTAAATATACCTAATGCTGTCAGTCTTTTTCTGGTTTTTTTCTTTTTTGGGATGGTTTTTTTGGCAATATTTCGATAGACCCTCGCAGGCGCATGTCCAATAATGCGTATCGGTACACCGACATGTGCCCAGCGATACATTCTCTGTGCAAAACCATTTTGCATTCTAATGCAGCCATGAGAAGCAGGATAATTCGGTACAAACCCAAGGTGCATCGCAATACCATAACTGGTTACCCTCAACATATAGTGCATCTTGGCTCCACCATTGGGCTTAGGCCAACTGGTAGAGACATGATCCACATCTTTTTCCAATACGCGAAAGCTTCCTGTCGGTGTCGGGCGCTTGGCAGTACCTGTAGATATCTGTCCACTAAACACCGGTATACCATTCTCGTAGGCGATAGCTCTCTGCTGGGAGAGATCCACCACGATACTTTTACCTGCATATGCCGTACTCAAACAGACCAATGATGCCACTATACCAAAAAAAAGTTTTCTGCCCATGCTTCAATCCCCCTGCCACCACTATTGATGGTAAATAATATAGAAAATCATTGTAGCAGAAAAATATCAAAGTTTTCACAAAAAAAATAAAAAGTGTATATTTTATACTATTTTTGTGACTTCAGTATTACCTTTTGTGTCATATTAACAAATATCTATCTTCTCTTCTGCTGTCTTCTGTTACGGTTTTTTCCACCTCCGGAACCATTTTGGATTGGCTCTGCTTTAATATCCGGGTTGGGGGAAAAGCCTTGGATGGCAACCTTCTTGATCTTCTGTTTGCTAAATTTTTCAATCCCTCTCAACAGTGCATGCTCATCCACACAGACTAGTGATACCGCTTCTCCCAGCTTGCCTGCCCTACCTGTCCGTCCGATACGATGCACATAATCTTCAGCCACATTGGGAAGCTCGTAGTTGACCACATGCGGCAAACTCTCTATGTCCAGACCTCTGGCTGCGATATCGGTGGCCACCAACACACTGACTTCATTGGCTTTGAATCCAGCCAGGGCTTTGGTTCTGGCACCCTGGCTCTTGTTACCATGAATGGCTGCTGCTGTGATCCCTGCCTCTTCCAACTGCTTGGTCAAACGGTTTGCACCATGCTTCGTACGGGTAAAGACCAGTACCTGCTTCCAGTTATTGTCACGGATCAGCTTGACAAGAAGCTCTCTTTTTCTGGATCTGTCCACCAGATGTACGACTTGGGAGATCTGCTCTGCTGTACTGTTCTCTCTGGCGACCTCTACCAGTGCCGGATGGTGGAGCATACCGGAGGCCAGCTTCTTGATCTCTGATGAAAAGGTAGCAGAAAACAGAAGTGTCTGCCTATGGGGAGGCAGCATCTTGAGTATGCGTTTGATATCATGGATAAAGCCCATGTCCAGCATACGGTCTGCCTCGTCCAGCACCAAAAACTCCAGTTGCGAAAAGTCAATTGCTTTCTGTGATGCCAGATCCAGCAGTCTGCCGGGCGTAGCGATCACGATATCTACACCCCTGCGCAGGGTAGCAATCTGAGGATTGATCCCTACACCGCCAAAGATGACGGTGGATTTGTACGGAAGGTGCTTGCCGTAGGTCTGTACACTCTCCTGTACCTGTGCCGCCAACTCTCTCGTCGGTGTCAGTACCAGTGCTCTGATCTGCTTTTTTTGCATATGTGGCTTGCTATGCGACAGCAGATGCAGTATAGGCAGCGTAAATCCTGCTGTCTTGCCTGTGCCTGTCTGTGCTGCTGCGAGAATATCTCTTTTTTGAATAATCAGCGGAATGGCTTGCTCTTGGATAGGGGTTGGCGTGGTATAGCCTTGATCTTTGATCGCGCGTAGTAATGGCTGTGATAAGCCCAGTTTTGTAAATGACATATGTTACCTTGAATAATTTTTGGGAAGATGCTTTTGTGGGAGTACTTCTTAATAGTGAAAGCATTATAGCAGAATAATTATTATTACGGTAACAGTACGACAAAATCAAGCTTCTTTCAGTACAATACCACTATGAAAAAACCAATATTACTTCTTAGCATGCTTCTTTTTTCCGGATGCACCCAAGTGGTCACTGCCCCTGTCAAACTTGCCGGTGCGGTAGTCAGCACGACCTTTGATGTAGCCGGTGCCGCAGGTGGTGCGGTAGTCAACATAGTCACAGGCGGCAGTGACGACAAGGACGACTAGCAATGTTCGGATCTGCACTTCCCGCTACGGTTGATTTAGGTCTTAATGACCTGCATAGTGTGCTTATCACCTATATCGTCTCACGACAAAGGCAGGAGCGCTGCCTTCTCTGTCTGGAAGATATCGGATCAGAAGAGACCCAGAGCAGCGATCAGGAGATAGCGTCCCTGCTCAAAAAGTTTGCTATCGAGCCAGAGCAGCTTCTCCTTCAGAGTGAACAGAAGCATCGGTATCAGCACTTTGCCCATACATTGATGTCTCAGAGGAAAGCTTTTGCCTGCCTCTGTGTCGCCGAAAATCCCCAAACACCCAGTCAGGATAGTCTCTGCCACAACAGCTGCTTTGAACATCAAGAGATGGTAGCACAGCAGATCAAAGAGCAGAAGCTCCCCTATGTCATCCGTATCAAAAAAGCGGAGGAGGAGATCAGTTTTGTCGATCTGATCCAAGGAAAGGTCAGTGTGGCACCTGAGAGGATAGGTGCTCCGGTGCTCCTCCGGAGTGATGGAAACCCAAGCCCTCTCTTCGCCTCTGCCTGCGATGATATGCTCAGTAACACCTCTTTACGTGTTTGTGCCATGCGCCACCTCGACAGTACCCCAGGCGAGATCCATATCAAGCAGAGCCTGGGATACACTGCCAAGACAGACTATGCCCACCTTCCTGCTATCCATGCTGGAGAGGCGGCAGCCGATGACGATACGCCTCTTTCGATCCGGCAGTTGCTGGAGGAGGGATTTCTACCTGATGCAATCATCAACTATCTGCTGCTTGCTGGCAACACACACCCCGCAGAGCACTTTACCCTGCCGAATGCCGTGGCATGGTTTGATCTCTCCACGCTCTCTCCAGATCCCATAAAGTTCGACAAAGAGACCCTTCAGCATCTGAATCGCAGACACCTGGAGGCGATGGACGACAGAAGCCTTTCGACACTCTTCGGTTTTGCTGATGCAGATATCGGCAGGCTTCTCAAGCTCCATCTTGGGGAAGCTGATACGATCTCTGCACTTGAGCGCAGGATCAAGGCGATCTTCTCTCCCAAGCGCTGTGACGGAGACACTGCAGGGCAGATGCAGACACTGGCTACACTGATTTGCGAAGCACCGATGATTGATGCTTTTGAGGATTTTGTGCAGTATCTCGTCACACAGAGCGGCATAGAAGAGGCACGGCTTCTTACACTGCTGCGGTTGCTCATTACCGCTACCCCGGACGGCCCGAGACTGGAGGATATCTATCCTCTCATTAGCCCCTATATCACAGAAATTGCGAGGTATACCCCATGATAGGACTTTTTTGTTTTTTACTCAATGCTGTAGTATCGATCTATATCTGGATTCTGATCATCGCTGTACTGATGACCTACTTTCAGCCCAACCCCTACAATCAGGCAGTGCAGATGATCTATCGTCTCACTGAGCCCGTTTTTGCAAAAGCGAGAAAATACCTGCCGTTTCTGATCATCTCAGGGATGGACTTCTCTCCTATTGCCATTATCCTGGTCTTGCAGTTTGTTCCGCAGATCATCTGCTCTATTTTCTAGGCGACTGATGCGATACTTTACACTGACAGCACTACTTCTCTCTGCCCTCCTCTCTGCCAAAAGCTTCACCTATGCAGAGGTGCACAGTATGCCGCACAGTATCGAAAAAGATTACTATATCTGGCGCTTGCTCGCACAGAGATCCACCAGCAAAGAAGAAGCACGAAAGATCATCAAAGAGGCGAAACGACTCAGCCCCAAGCTCAAAAAAGCCTATAGAAAAAAAACCGGACTAAAAGCACTTGTTAAAAAGAAATACCATAAACCCATGAGTGCAAAAGCCAAAGCATCCTTGAAACAAAAGCAGCAGCATGCCAGTGCAGTTATCAAAAGTGACAGGCCCTTTCGGCATTGGCTCAAAG
>JALWVW010000177.1 GCA_027079365.1 Campylobacteraceae bacterium
ATTATACATTTAACCGTGACGGATGACAATAATCTCTCAACCTCTGCATCCTTCAAAGTAAGGGTGAATCCGGCAGGAGAGAATCAAGTACCCGTCTCCAATGCTGGGGAGGATGTCTCTGTAACGGATCTCTATGACGAAGGAGGTACCTATGTTATGCTTGATGCGGTAAGCTCCTTTGATAGCGATGGTGTGCTGGTGGACTACCGCTGGACAGAAAGGGGTATACTCTTGTCCAGTAAGGCAAGAGAGGTCAAGAGATTTACGGTAGGGGAACATATAGTCACGCTTGAAGTCACCGACAATGAGGGCAAAAAAGCCACAGACAGTATGATCATCACCGTGCGTCCCAAAGGAAACTATGCACTCCGGTTTAACAGTGACTCCAATAATGAGTATGCTGTCATTAAAAATATCCAAGTACCCGAAGAGAATCTAACTATAGAGATGTGGATAAAACAAGAGGGTACCACCAGTGACACAGATGCCCTGATCAATATGGGGGAAGATGGACAGCGACTCACTATCAAAAGCAGTGATGGTGGCGCATCATGGGGGATAGACAACTATACCCAATCAAGAATTACCCTTGACAGCTGGCACCATGTAGCCTATGTAGTAGAGGAGAAAAAACTAAAAGAGATCTACATAGATGGCGTAGCACAAACAATAGTAGGCACTAAAAATATCAGAATGCCTGGTCCTATTTTTCAGATCGCAGCATTTTTTCAGGATGATGATGATGGTAGCGATATAAACTTCAACGGTGTCATAGATGAGCTTAGAATCTGGAGCGATGTGCGTACCTCCAGTCAAATTAACAGCAACAAAGACAAGGAGCTAACAGGCAGTGAAGCCGATCTTGTAGGTTATTGGAACTTCAACGAAGGAAGTGGTATCAAACTTCTTGACTCAGCTGGTGGCAAAGATGGAGATCTTAAGAATATGGAGGCTGAGGATTGGGTAGAGGGCGCGCCTGTGCAGTAAGTGTGGCTTGGTAATAAGCATAGGCATCAAGGCAATACCGCCTGCTCTATCCATTCCTTTATAGCATCAACACTCTCCTGCGTCATGGCGTGAGTGGTGTGAGGAAGCGTGATGATAGTGGGGTGTATGCCTGCATGCTTCATTTTGCGTGCCACCACCTTGCCATAGCTACGATACCCTTTTTGCGTACCGTATGTGACCAACAGTTTATGTTCAGGCTGTATACCAGAAAAATGCATCTTCGGACCATACCCGCCCTCATGCAATATGAATGCGGTAAAAAAGTCTGTAAAGCCTTGCCAATCTAGATCAATCCCCGATCCTACCAGATGTGCACCACTGCTGAAACCCGCAGCGATACGCACATGCTGACTTATGTTGGGGAAGCGGTATCGCAGGTATGCCAGCATGGGCGCTTCATATTTCCAAAAGGCATTGATCTGCTCCTCTCCTGCTTTGATCGCAAGGCGAGGGAGCTTATGATCCGGGTA
>JALWVW010000178.1 GCA_027079365.1 Campylobacteraceae bacterium
GCAATTCTATTGCATAATTTGGGTTAAACAGAGAAAACGCTATAATCTTCTACTTTATTCTAAGGGAATGTGTATGGCATACGACAAAAGTATCGAGGCATTTGAAGCAGCAAACAAGGTGATACCCGGAGGGGTGGACTCTCCGGTCAGGGCGTTTGGTAGTGTGGGGGGCACGCCTCCGTTTATGGAGAGAGGTGAGGGCGGCTATCTGTATGATATCGATGGCAACCGTTATGTGGACTTTGTGCAGAGCTGGGGGCCGTTGATCTTTGGGCATGCGGATAAGGATATCGAAAAAGCCGTGATAGAGACAGCCAAAAAAGGTCTTAGCTTCGGTGCACCGACTGAGCTGGAGACAGAGCTTGCTGGTGAGATCGTCTCACTGTTTGACGGGATCGACAAGGTGCGCTTCGTCAGCTCTGGTACCGAGGCGGTCATGTCAGCGATCAGACTGGCGCGTGGGGTGACAGGCAGAGACAATATCATTAAATTCAAAGGCTGCTATCACGGACACAGTGATTCACTGCTGGTACAGGCAGGATCGGGTGCAGTGACCTTTGGTGCGCCTAGCAGTCCAGGGGTACCGGCAGACCTGACCAAACATACCTTGCTGGCGACCTATAATGACATTGAGAGCGTAACTGCCTGCTTCAGAGACAGTGAAGATATCGCCTGTGTGATCATCGAGCCGATCGCGGGAAATATGGGGCTGGTGCCGGCAGAGGAGGAGTTCCTCGTGGCACTACGCAAACTCTGCGATATGCATGGCACGCTACTGGTCTTTGACGAAGTGATGAGCGGGTTTAGAGCCTCCCTCAAGGGGGCACAGGGGATCACGGCAGTCAAGCCTGATATCGTTACTTTTGGCAAGGTGATCGGTGGCGGTATGCCTGTGGGTGCCTTCGCTTCCAGTATGGCTATCATGTCTCACCTCTCTCCAGAAGGCCCTGTGTATCAAGCAGGGACACTCAGCGGCAATCCTGTGGCAATGGCGGCAGGGCTGGCAAGCCTCAAAAAGCTCAAGTCCAACCCCTCTGTCTATATAGAGCTTGCAACCAAAGCCAAGAGATTGACCGAGGGCTTCCAAGCGGCAGCCAATGCCGAAGAGATCCCTTTTGTGACAGATGTCAGAGGGAGTATGTTCGGTTTCTTTTTCAGTGACAAGCCGGTCAAGGACTTTGATGATGCACAGCAGAACAATGAGCAGGCATTTGGTATCTTTCACCGAGAGATGCTGAGTCGTGGTATTTATCTGGCATGTTCTGCCTACGAGACAGGGTTTATCTCTATGGCTACGACGGACGAGATGATAGATGTAGCGATCACAGCTGCCTATGAATCCATGAGAATTGTAGCAGATACGCTCTAGACATAGTCTTGGCGGGACAATAGCAAAGCATATAGCGAACCAGAAGGAGAAAAAGTGAGCGAAAATGATCCAAAAATGAAAAAGGTTGTCGAGGCAGCCGATGGGCT
>JALWVW010000179.1 GCA_027079365.1 Campylobacteraceae bacterium
GATCACAGGTGTCACCTGCATATCTGCCAGTATCTGGGGTGTATCATTCTCTGAATGTCGCACGATCACCGCATCGGGCTCCATCGCGCACAGTGTAGTGAAGGTATCTTCCAGCGTCTCTCCTTTGGCCGTAGAGCTCTTAGAGGGGTCGAATAGTACCATCGCTGCACCCAGTCGTTTGCCTGCGATCTCAAAGGAGCTTCGTGTGCGTGTAGATTTTTCAAAAAAAAGTGTTACGATCACCTTGTCTCGAAGCAAAAGTGGGGGTCTCCTGGCCTTAAAAGATGTTGCATCTTCCATAATCTGTGCTATCTGAACCAGCGAAAATTGATCTGTATCTACTAAATGTTGCATTTGTACCTTTCAAAAATATTTCAGACAATCATCTGTTTGGGATTTCCTTTATGAAAGTATAGCAAAGATTTGGCATCAATAATCTCTCACCACTTTATAGGTCGGATCATCCTCTTCATAGCTACAGAATGGGCCTGCAATTTTCAGTGTCTTTTTGCAATCTTCCGAAAGGTGTCTGAGGGTGAGCTTCTTGCCTGCTTTTTTATACTTTTGGGTCAAAGCATCGATCGCTTCTGCACCAGAACTGTCCATGACTCGTGCTTTTTTGAAGTCTATCACTACGCTGTCGGGATCATTTTCCAAATCAAACTGCTCATTGAATGAGGTGACAGAGGCGAAGAAAAGGGGTCCATCCAACTCATACACCTTCCTTCCTTCCTCCTTTGTAGTATGGGCAAAGATCCTGGCATGTTCCCAGGCAAATACCAAGGCAGAGATGATCACCCCTGCGATCACTGCTACAGCCAGATCATAATAGACCGTAATGATCGTGACCACAGCCAGCACAAAGACATCGCTTTTTGGCATATGTTTGATTCGCTTGAGCGAAGAGAACTCAAAGGTACCAATGCTGACCATAAACATGATCCCCACCAATACTGCCACGGGGATCGCAGCAATCACACTTGAGAAATTGACCACCAGTGTGATCAGTAGTACCGCTGCAGTAAAAGAAGAGAGCCTACCCAGACCACCTGAGGTAAAGTTGATGACAGACTGGCCGATCATTGCACATCCTGCCATACCGCCAAAAAGCCCTGAGGTCGTGTTGCCTATGCCCAGTGCCACGCATTCTCTGTTTCCTGACCCCCGCTTGCCTCCCATTTCGTCTAGCACGGAAAGTGTCAGCAGTGATTCAATCAGTCCTACCAGTGCCACGATCACTGCTGTCGGTATGATCACTATCATCGTCTGCCAGCCAAATAGTGTACTGTCTGGCATGACAAGGCTAGGCATAGGAACAGAGGAGAGATCCGCCAGATCGCCCACTGTCTTGGTATCAATATGCCCAAAGTGTACGGCCAATGTCGCCACGATAATCGCCACAAGTCCTGCCGGTACTGCTTTGCTAACCTTGGGCAAAAACTGCATCGTCGCCATCGTGGCAATGATAATCACATACATCACGCTGTTTTCTGAAAGGCTGGCCTTGAGGAGCGCTATCCAGGAATGGTATTGCTCGGGGTGTGCCGGCGCCAAAAATGGCAGTTGCGCCAGTGCGATCACGATCGCAAGACCATTGACAAAGCCAAACAGCGCCGGCTGGGGCACCAGACGGATAAACTTCCCCAGCTTCAACATACCAATAGTGATCTGGATCATCCCTGCGATAATAGAGGTGAGCAGGATCATATGCAGCACCATCATTGAGAGTGTTTCCTTGTCCAGCTCAGGATGATGCTGCTTGACCCAAAGCCCCAGTGAGACAAAGACCACTGCCACAGAACCTGTTGCTCCAGAGATCATGCCCGGTTTACCGCCTAGGATCGCAGTGATCAATCCGATAATAAATGCGCCATAGAGTCCCACCACCGGTGACACACCAGCAATAAAAGAGAAGGCAATCGCCTCCGGTACCAACGCTACAGCGACCAGTGCACCGGAGAGAATATCATTTTTGATGTTCTGCTTTGAATAGTTTTGGATAGTAAACATACATGTCCTGCATTGTGGGGATAAAAAGATTTAGGGAATTTTATCTTTTTAGACTTAATGCCTAATTTTTTATCTACTATATGCTTTCACCTTCGTGCCAGGACATGATATGATCATCTAACACAAAGGATAGAGGAGAAGCAAGTTTTAGTTATATTTGGTATCATGTGCCATATAGGGAGAATGAATGTTTACCTTGGAAAAAGAGAGTATGGAACTACTTTTATTTGCCTATGGGTTATCTTTTTTCACTTTGGGTATTTCCGTACTCTTTTCAAGACCAAAGGAGAGTGAATATTTCTTTGCCAGAAAGATATGGCTCCTGGGTGTCTTTGCTATTCTTCATGCTTTTGAAGACTGGATAAGCCTTTTAAAATATCTTCATGTTGATGAAAACTTTATACTCTTGGACTATACCCAATCCCTACTGCTTCTCGCATCGTATATTTTCCTCTTTGAGTTTTCCCGTTTTATCATTAGACAAAGCCTGATACAGTCCAATTCTGCACTAAACAAAAATCTTATCTACAAATTTTACAATGCTTCAGCTATTTACACTTTTGCCACCATCGGTTTACTATTTTTGGTTTTTTTACATCCCACAATAAATGGGATCAATGCAGCCATACGCTATACCTATGGATTCTGGGGCGCACTAATCCTAGGGGTTAGCTTATACTATTACGGAGATTCTCTTCAAAAAATCCCTCATGCCAACAAACTGAAACTCTATTTTAAGATTTCTGGCATAGCTTTTATATTTTATTCTGTTCTCTCAGGTATCATTGTTGATCCTATCTCTTACTTTCCGGGGGATATCATCAACAAACAGACTTTCATGAATACTTTTCACCTTCCTGTAGAGGCACTTAGAGGCTTTTGTGCCCTTGTCATTGCCATTACCTCTATCAAAGCTTTAGAAATATTCAAATATGAGCTTATTGCAAAATTAAATGAATCCTATGAAAGTATCAAAAGATTTAGCGCAAATGCCTCTCATCAGATCAAAACCCCCTTGACCTCTTTACGATTACAGATACATATCGCACATAAAAAAAATAAAACCATAGAAGCATACAGGAATACTTTAGACTCTATTGACAAAGAGATGGTTTTTCTCCAAGAAATAGTTGATAAACTATTGCTTCTTTCCCGTATACAGAAAATAGGTATTAGAAAAAAATTTTCTACCATCCATCTTGATGATATTCTACTGGAAATTTTTGAAGAGTTCAGCATCGTGGCAAAAAACAAAGGTGTATCTTTAGATATCAATATGATAGATTTTCCTCTGGTGAAAGGTGATCCTACTTTACTCAAAGTGCTACTCTATAATTTGATAGACAACGCCATCAAGTTTACCCCCAAAGGTAAACAGATCACTATCACGCTACTTCAATCCACTCTTCTGATTGAGGATGAAGGTATCGGCATACCCCCTGATAAACTCTCTATGATATTTGATGAATTCTATCGGGTCAACGCCACCGAGAAAAAACATATACGTGGCTATGGGTTGGGACTCTCCATTGTCAAAAAGATTACTGATATTCATCATATTAAAATAAAAATATTTAGTCTTCCGGGCAAGGGTACCCAGGTTATTTTGAAGTTTTAGCCATCAATCCTGAAACCATGTTTCCGAACCGTCGTGATCAGTTTTTTTTCATGATCATGATCAATTTTATGTCTAAGATGATGCATGTATACATTGATGATGTTGCTACTGATGTCATTATCATTTTCCCACAACTCCCGAATAAGTGTTTTGATTCTGACAATCTTCCCTCGATGTCTTACCAACAGTTCTAGGATAGCATACTCCTTTGGTGTCAGTGCTATATGTTTCTTATTTCGTGTTACTTCACGCTTATGGGTATTTAGGGATAAGTCCGCAATGTGAATATAGGGATCATTTTTGTATGTAGTTCTCCGAATGAGCGCTTTAACCCTGGCCAATAACTCTTCAAAATAGAAAGGCTTAGGAATATAGTCGTCTGCCCCACTGTTGAGCCCCAGCACTCTGTCTTCGACAAAGACTTTGGCTGTCAACATAATAATTGGGACAGTTGAACCTGACCCCCTTATCCTTTTACATACATCCACACCATCAATACCCGGAAGCATCCAGTCCAGAATAACCGCATCATAGGTATGTGTTTCCAGCAAAGAAAGTCCCTCTTCCCCGCTGAATGCCAGATCAACAGTAAACTGCTCTTCTTCAAATCCTTCTTTGGAGTAGTGGGCAATCTTTTTATCATCTTCTACTATCAAAATATTCATATTTAATATTAACAGAATTTAATAAAGACGAGATAAACATTAATAAAAGTTAATTTAAACTTAAATATAGCTTAAACGATATGGGTGTATCATTGGGTATTCTAAATAAAAGGAGTTCAGATGAAAAAAGAATTTTCCACTTTGCTGGTATCAGCTGTTGTGGTCGGTTTGTGCGCAGGTGTCAGCGCCAATGCGGGGGATATGAACAATCAAGTTGTGCCTACCAAGCATAATAAAAATTTGACTTTGGGTCAAATTGCCGATATGCAACCGGGACTGGGCACAGTCATGATCGAGTATGGACATAGGTTTTACAAGGCATATTATGCAGCCAGAGCTGCCAACTGGGATTTAGCCGCCTATCAGGTAAAAGAGATGACTGAGATTCAGGAAGTAGGGGAAGCCACCAGACCTGGACATGCTGAAGAGCTTAAGGCATTTGAACATGCTTATCTTGATGCGCTGCAAGATTCCATCAAAGCCAAAGACTGGAATGGATTTGCCAGTAACTATGCTAAAGCCACAGAAGCATGTAATGCATGCCACACCGGTGCTGGTTTCAGCTTTATCAAGTATAGACTGCCAGAGCATGCGCCAGTGTCTATCCCAAGTGTAATTTGGTAAAACCTATTTTTCTCCCCCCCAATCAATTTCACAGAAGTAAATGCAGCGTTGCCTTTACTTCTGTTTCTTGATCAAAAATGAGATCTTGGCGTTAATACGATACTTGACAATTTTACTGCCTTCTACTTTGGCACTCATATTGACGATATTGATAGACTTCACATTGTCTACGGATTTACTGGCAGCTTTGACTGCCGATGCCGCCGCATCCTCCCAGCTCTTCTCTGACTGAGCGAGAACTTCAATGACTTTTACTACTTTTGACATACTGTCTCCTTTTTATTTTAATGAGCCTATTATAACATAATCTTAGAGGCGTCTTCTGTTCATATCCGTCGCCCGATCTCCTCAACCAGTCTGCCAAATGCTGTATCCATCGCCTGTACGATAGAGGGAGTATCTGCCGCTGAGCCTACTGCTGTGCTGAACATATAGCTGCGCTTGTGGCTGCTGCCTATGCGCTTGACAAAGTAGGTGGC
>JALWVW010000180.1 GCA_027079365.1 Campylobacteraceae bacterium
GTAATGGTCAAGCCAGCAGAGGACAAAATCAAACCGGTCATTGCACTGCAAGGCAGTGCAGAGGTGAACCTTACCGTAGGAGATATCTACATCGATGCGGGTGCTACGGCCAATGATAATAAAGATGGAGATATCACCAGCAAGATACAGGTCACATCCAATGTCGACAGTAGCAAAGAGGGTAATTATACTGTGACCTACACTGTTTCTGATGCGGCTGGCAATAGGGCAGATGAAGTAAGTAGAAGCGTAAATGTCAAAGAGAAAGCTGCCGTGCAGAAAGAGTATGGAAAAGCAGGTACACACCCTATAGATTTTCAACCTAAAGAGATTACTGCTCAGAGTACGGTCTATTTCCCTACTGATTTAGAGGAGGGTGAAAAGGTGCCGGTGATATTTTTTGCTTCAGGATGGCACTCTGAAGCGGAAGATTACAAGCATACAGACTACAGTTCACTGTTGAATTTTATTGCTAGTCAAGGGTATTATGTGATTTACCTCAGACAAGGTTGGCTTAACGACCGCACATTCCCTTTGTATCAAGAGGCACTCGAGCAGTATGCAGACCACATAGATACCACACGCATCGGTGTACTTGGGCACTCATTGGGTGGAGGAAATACCTTCAAAATACTCGATTACTTCTCCAAAGAAAAGGGATATGGTGAGAATGGAAGGTTTGTCATGGTGATAGAGGGCTGGTATGCGTGGCAGATGGATAAGGAAGATATGAAAACCCTCCCTTCCAATACCAATCTTATCATGCAACAGTATGGACCCAGGGGAAACAATGTGGCAAATGATACTGACCCTCGTATCGTCTTGACGGAATACTATATGCTGGACTCTATACCAGATGACCAAAAAGACTATCAGGTCTATGCAGATGCAAATCATACCTACCCTTATGGTGATCGTGACTATAGTGATATGCAGATCATTCTCAAGCCTTTAGATGCACTGATGGAATATACCTTCAAAGAGACACCTGAAGCACACGATATAGCACTAGAGCAGGGCACTGATGATCCTTATGCAGATGGTAACGGCATCCAAGAGGTAAAACCTAAAGATGCCTACGGCAGCAAATGTGATGGCTCGGACACGCATACCAATATAGATTATTGCGCTATAGGAAGTGTGGCCAAAAAATACCCACCTATCCAAAAGTTGCAAGCCCGCGCTACTGATGATGCGGTGGTGAGACCTACCGTGGGTAACCCGACAGATGATACCGTCTATGGCACAACCATTGCGATAGTCAACAAAAGTGACAACGAGATATCCAACTATCCAAAAGTACAGAGTTGGAACAGCGATATGACGCTCATGCGCATAGGAAACAGACTCTATGATGCTGCCACATTGGAGGAGACTGCCGTAACAAAAAATAAAACTTTAACAGAAGCCTACAACACTCTGTGCGCCAGAAGTTCGGACTATTTTCGTTGGTCGCACAAGGAGCCAAGT
>JALWVW010000181.1 GCA_027079365.1 Campylobacteraceae bacterium
GTCTCATAGTGCTCTACGATCATTTTTCTGCTCTCAAAATCCCCCTCCGGGTCAAAATTACATAAGCAGAGATCAAAGCCCAGTGTTTCCGAGATATAGAAGCTGGTAGAGGAGATCGATTCCATCTCCTCATCCTCACCCATCAGTACTACCGAGCCTGTCACTGTATAGAGCGGAGTATCTCCGAAAATATACACAAGCTTTTTGAGTGCAAACAGTTCGCTGGAGAGTTTGTCCTTGCCGAAAGTATCCATACTACTAAAGAGCAGTCCTATATTGTATTGCTGCATATCTGCTGTGATCGTCATAAGCATATCTTCACTGGCATACTCAACCAGGACTTCAATATTGCCATTGGCCAGCGCCTTGATCTCATCAAGACGCTTGAAATCTCCCGGGTTAATAATCCTCACAATAAGCTCGCGGCCATCAAGTCGTTCTCTCATATAGAGTGCTTCATGCATATAGTTAATCGCCTGCTCTGTATCCCGTGCCATATCCAGGATCAGATAGAGGTTTTTACCAAAAGGCTCAGGGAAAAGCCCCTCTTTATTGATCACCCTGAGGTAGATATTGTTCAAAATATTGGGCTTACCCACAATCAGTATCGTGTCCTGAGGCTTGATCATGGTCGCTGCTGTCGGAAGTATCTGCTTGGCATTGCGGTAGAGTGCCACGATCCGCCACTTGACCTGAGAGATCGAACCAATATGCCTATAGGCGAAACTGCTGCCAAAAGGGACAGCTACTTCCATGATCTCACCTTCTGACAACCCCACATTCTGTGCCACCAAAGGCACATTGGGCAGATGGTCAAAAAGCCTGTTTGCTATCAATTGATGGATATTGAATACTTGCGTATAAGACTCATCCGACTCGTCAAACGCATCCCAGTGATCCAGCAAATAGGTGCGTATCTTCTCATCTACCATGCGTATATTTTTCAAAGATTCTCTGGTCTCCTCGGGAGAGTCCAAAATCACAAATACCATGTTGAATGTATTGGCAAGGAGCACTTCTCGCAGTTTACTGTAGCTTGTGGGATCAAAAACATGCCTATCTATATCCACCACAAGCTTCTCAGGAAAGGGGAATTGGGGGTCGGGTGTCACCACCACGAAGCGGTTGTTTCCTGTTCGTTTCTGATTGATGCGTTTGATAAAGTGCTCAGCAGACAAACCGTCTGCCAAGATAAGTAACTGCTTCATTTTTCTCTTTTAGGATATAATTTGCTTAAATAATACTCAGGATTATACCATAATGGAATTTCAAATAGACAAAAAAGACGGCAATGCCAGAGCCTGCACCATCCAAACAGCCCACTCTACGATACAGACACCTGTTTTTATGCCAGTGGGTACCGTAGGGGCGGTCAAGTCCCTAGATGCCAGTGACTTGCAAAGCTTCATCCAGCCACAGATCATTCTGGCCAATACCTACCATATGTATCTTCGGCCTGGTGACCAGACAGTAGCAAAGATGGGAAAACTGCATAGCTTTACACGCTTTCCCAAAAGTTTTCTGACTGACAGCGGTGGATTTCAGGCTTTCTCTCTCTCGGACAATGTCAAGATTGACGAAGGGGGGATCACCTTCCGAAGCCACATTGATGGCTCAAAACACTACTTCACACCCCAAAAGGTCATCGACATCCAGCTCAACCTGGGCTCCGATATCATGATGATACTCGATGATCTCATCGCACTCCCAGCGGAGCAAAAACGAATCAAAGAGAGTATTGAGCGCACCACCCGCTGGGCAGAAGCGTCTATTGCCTACTTTAGAGCCAAGCAGGCAGAAGGCATCGGTACTGAGCAAAATATCTTCGCTATCATCCAGGGGGGCACAGACAGAGCCTTCAGAGAGAAGTCGGCGACTGAACTCTGCCAGCTGGACTATGATGGCTTTGCCATCGGGGGTCTCAGTGTCGGAGAAGCCAATCAGGATATGTATGATACTGTGGCATGGGTAACCCGGTTTATGCCAGACGGGAAGCCTCGTTATCTCATGGGTGTAGGCACGCCTGAGGATCTGGTAGAGAATGTTGCCCGTGGTGTGGATATGTTTGACTGTGTGATGCCCACCCGTAATGCCCGCAACGGCACACTCTTCACCAGTTTTGGCAAGATCAACATCAAGGCGGCAAGGTTTAAAGAGGATGAAGCCCCAATAGATCCCAAGTGTGGCTGTATGGTCTGCCAAACCTACTCCAGAGCCTATCTCTGTCACCTCTACCGTGCCAAAGAGTTGACCTACTTCAGGCTCGGCACTATCCATAACCTCTACTATTATCTAAACCTTATGAAACAGATGAGAGAAGCAATATTGGAGAGTCGCTTTGATCAATTCAAGGAGGCTTTTTACGAAGCAAGGAGTTAGCCCGAACAACTCCTATTTTTTTGGCTCCAGCTCCTGCTTGATACGGGAGAGAGACACGGGTGTGATACCGATATAGGTCGCCAGATGGTACTGAGGTACGAGATCTATCAAATGGGACATATTGTCCCGAATATGTAAATAATTCTCTTTTGCAGATCTAGCAATAATGGACTGATAGAATGTCGAAGACTCTATATAGGCAGCCTCAAGAAGCCGGCGACTGAGCTTTTCCCATTTTGCCGAAGCGTTGCGGAGGTCGTTAATCACATCCATATCGATTCTTACCAATTCGCATGCTTCCAATACTTCAAACCCTATAGTGCCTGGCTGTTGTTTGCTCATACTTGCATAGTCAACAACAAAAAGATTCAGTATCGTTGCGTTGTTATTGTTAAAATGAAGTTGTCGCGTAGATGCCTTGCCTGCACCTGCTACAAGGCATGAGCGAACCAGTCCAGAACGGATAAAATAGAGTGCATCCCAGATATCATGAGTGAAGTGAATCATCTCGCCCTTTTGATAGTTGACATACACCAACTTCTCTTCCAGCACAGCCCACTCTTCTGGCTCAAACGCCACATACCTGTCTACAAATGTCTTAAGTGCGATCATTTGTCCCCCCCCTTTTTTTTACTGTCACATGCAGACAGCATCATCTATATTGTACTCATTTTCCACTTATTATCATTTGATGATAGATTTTTCTTGTTTTTATGATAGGATAGCCATGGGTGGGGGTACACCCTATATACTACCCAAGGGTATCTTGTTACCTTTCACACTGAAATGCTTTTGCAGTATCTCCTCTTTTATCTTTTCTATTCGTGTTTTAAATCCTGGATGTGTTGCCATAAAATAGCGCCACTCATGCCCTGTATCCATCTTTTCAAAGAGTGTAGTAGCCCCTGAGACTGACCCATAAGCACACTGCATCATCTCCAGCGCAAAGGCATCGGCTTCCAGCTCTGCCGACTGGGAATGTCTGGCAGATCCAATGCCCAGGGTCATCTGTGTGGCTGCTCCATAATCACTGCCCAATAGAAGACCAAGCATCCCTACAATTAGTTTGTAGCCCATACCCCGCAGATGATCTCTGTGTTTAAAGTGTCCCAGCTCATGCCCAATAATAAAGGCCAGCTCATTCTCGCTCTTCATTTTTTTCAGAATGCCACGCGTAAGATAGATTACGCCTCCAGGCACCGCAAAGGCATTGGGTTCAGACTCCTCCATAATACGGATATGGATAGGATAAGGCAGTGCTGCACAACGCGTCATCTTCCTGGTGACACGCTTGAGATAGCCACTCTTTGTATCGGTAAGATTGTCTTCTGTAACAAACAGTTTCTCCAGTTTTACCTCCTGTTCGGGGGTAATGGAGGAGACGGTAATATCGATCAGATATCCAAGTGAAAAATAGGCAATAGATGCGATCAAAGCCAATGCGAGTGCCAACTTCGCTACGGTAGCCAGAGGGTTGGAGGGACTAAGATTGACTGTATCATCCGGTAGCTTTGGTTGATACACTTATCCCCTCCCTTCTGTCTGACACACTAGACTTGTTTTCTATAGATTGCAGTACCATAGGCCAGCACCTCTACCGCACCAACACTCTGCTGTGCACTCTTGGAAATAGCACTGGTCTCGATACGGATATTGATGATCTCACTGGCATCACCAGCATCCTCTTTCATCCTCAGAATCGCCTCCCGTCTGGCACGATCCACGAGACTTTCATAACTGATCATACTGCCACCAAAAAGATTAACCAGCGATGCCACCAATCTCTTGAAATAGTCAATCGCGATAACGGCACTGCCATTAACCAGTCTATACTCAGCTATCATATGTTCATCGAGGGGTCGCTTCAGCATGATCGCAGGAAGATGACGAAACGCCTCTTCCCGCTCCCTGATCGACTGTAGATGTTTCCGCTCTGCATTGCGTCCAAAAAAGTACCCCAGCAATACGAGTACAGCAAACAGTATCAGCTGCTCCATCACTCTGCCTTGACTGCCGTACCGTACACATAGAGCTCAGCCGCACCCGCAGCGACCGAGGAGGTAGAAAAGCGTACATTGAGGATCGCATTGGCTCCCAAAGACTCTGCTTGGGCTACCATACGCCCCATCGCTTCATCTCTGGATTCACTGAGTAGCTCCGTGTAGCCCTTCAACTCCCCACCAAAGATATTTTTAAAACTGGCTGCGATATCCCGCCCTACATGTTTGGCACGCACAGATGAACCTGACACCACACCATAGTGTTCTTTGATCTCTTTTCCCGGAAGGTACTCTATATTGGTAATCAGCATAATGGCTCCTTTTATGGGTATTGTCTGTTATTATAACACATATATAGCAGTAAAGGTTGCATATTACGAATCTTTACGCATGATTTTATCTATCACTTTTCCCTGTAGTACAGCAAAAAGAAGGATATAAAGATTGATCACTGCCGTGAAGGTTAGCCCAAAGAGCCCGATCATAAAAGGCAGTAGCGGCAGCTTGACTGCTCTGGCGTAGAGAAAGGTAGCGATAAGTCCGTCTCGAAGCCCGTGCTCTCGCATCTCCTCCAGCATCCCATACCAGACATACATCGGCCCGTGACTGAGTATCCCTCCGATAATAGCATAGACCGTACCCATCGCCCCACTCTCCTCTCCGAGGTGTTTAATAATATGCTTGGGCTTGAGAAAGTAGTTGATGAGCGTAGTGAGGATGATGATGAGCGCAAATATCGGCAGTATCTTTACCCAGATCGCTATAAACTCAGACCCTATCATCGGGAGCTTGTTACTATCGAGCACGATAATTCCGAGATAAACAAGCACTACGATGAGGAGAAACTTCACCCCTTTGAACTGAAACTGTTTCACGAGAGTGCTCCGGTAGTCGCTACCGCCAGATACGAAACTGCCACAGTGCTGATCAGCGTCAGTATATTCCGCCATACTGTGAACCGCAGTCCAAACACACTCGCCTCGGCGGGAAGCTG
>JALWVW010000182.1 GCA_027079365.1 Campylobacteraceae bacterium
CGTCCATGCAAACCTTAGAAGAGTCTCAGGAGATAGAACAGCAGTTACGCAATGGTGAGATAAAACTCCTTTATGTGGCACCTGAGCGTTTGACCAATGCCTATTTTTTAAACCTCTTGCATCAACTTCCTGTCAACTTCTTTGTCATAGACGAAGCACACTGTGTGTCAGAGTGGGGACATGAGTTTAGAGAGAACTATAGACGTTTGAGTCTGCTTAAAGAGCAGTTTGCTACCACACCCATCGCAGCCTTTACCGCCACTGCTACCAATGCAGTAGAACAAGACATCGCAACCAACCTTGGGTTACAAAGTCCCAAACGTGTCAGAGGTTCACTTTTTAGAGAAAATCTTACAATCCATGCACGACACCGCATCAAAGATGGGCGTCAGCAACTCTTGGAGTTTCTTAAGTTACATACTGACGAGTCGGGTATCATCTACACGCTTTCACGTAAATCTACAGAGAATATCGCCTCTTTTTTACAGGGTAAAGGCATAGAGGCAAAAGCTTATCATGCAGGGTTACCTACAGAAGAGAAAAACAGAACCTATGCAGATTTTGTAGCAGACCGAGTACAGATAGTCGTAGCTACTATTGCTTTTGGTATGGGAATAGACAAATCAAACATTCGTTTTGTGGTACATCTGAGCTTACCCAAAACCTTAGAGAATTTTTACCAAGAGATAGGACGTGCAGGACGTGATGGGCTTGAGGCTGAAACTTTGTTACTCTACTCCGCTGCAGACATTGTGCAGCAAAAGATGTTCATAGAAGACTTACCCGATACTCCTTACAAAGAGCATGCCTTCAACAAGCTTGACAGTATGGTACGCTTTGCAAACTCAGAGAACTGTAGGCACCAGAGCATTGCTGCTTACTTTGATGACCGCATAGAGTCATGTGGAAGCAAATGTGACAACTGTACAGCTCCAGCCTCAGAGAAGGTTGACATTACTACAGCAGCACGCATGATGCTCTCTGCCATTCTGAGAACCGAGCAGAACTTTGGACTGCACTACATAGTAGATGTACTCAAAGGCAGTAAAGAACAACGTCTCTTACAAAACGGACACGACAGCTTGTCTGTGTACGGCATAGGAGATGAATACAGCAAGAGTCAATGGCTTACCATAGGTGACAAGCTTTTAGAGCTTGGTGCTGTTGCTATAGGGGAGTTTAAGGTTTACAAGTTGACAGAGTTTGGGGTAGAGGTCATCAAAGGAGCGCATACCATAGACCTCAAAAAAGAGAGACTTACCGTACAAAAAACAGAGGTTAAAAAGAAAGTCACGTATTTCGATGACTACGATGTTGAGATGTACGACAAACTCCGTACATTACGCACCCAAATCGCTTCCGAAAAAGGCATCCCCCCTTACATCGTATTTTCAGATAAAACACTCAAAGACCTCTCAAGCAAAGTACCACAAAACAAAGAAGAGATGTTGGAAGTGCATGG
>JALWVW010000183.1 GCA_027079365.1 Campylobacteraceae bacterium
CCTTGAGCAGCGGGTACAGGATGAGGTACAGAAGAATGAAGAGAAGCAGAAGATCCTCTTTGCACAGTCCCGTTTTGCCAGCCTAGGGCAGATGATCGCCAATATCGCCCACCAATGGCGACAGCCATTGACCGAACTCAACCTCTCCCTTTTCGGACTCAAAAATGCGCTGAATGGAGAAAAAGAGCAGATAGAAAGCTACTACAGCGATGCAAAAAAAACAATACAGTCCATGTCCCAGACCATCGAAGATTTTCAAAATTTTTTCAACCCCCACAAAACCATAGAGCCCTTTGATCCCGTAGTGAGCTTCCACGATGCACTGGCACTTATCCAAAAGGACCTTAGAAAAGCCAAGATCACACTGCATACCTCTTTGGGCAAAAGCATCACACTGGTCGGTGTCTCCAATGAGCTGACACAGGTCTTTATCAATCTGCTGCAAAACGCCAAAGAAGCTCTGATGGAGACTGAGGAGGAGGGGCGAGAAATATCTGTACAGATTACTGACAGTGACAGCCAAATACTGCTGAGTGTACAGGACAATGCCAAAGGCATTGATGAAGACAAACTCGAAAAAGTCTTTGAACCCTATTTCAGCACCAAACATGCCAGTCAGGGCACAGGACTTGGGTTGTTCATGTCCCGCATGATCATTCAGCAGAGTCTGGGAGGGAGCATCACTGCAAGCAACCACGAAGAGGGTGCACTCTTTACCATCATTTTACCCAAAAAGGAGTCCAAGGATGCCCTGTGAAACCTCACTCAAACAACTTACCGCACTGTTTGTCGAAGATGAAGAAAGTCTGTTGACCCTGCTGGTCTCTGCACTGGGAAAGAGATTCAAGCACTACAGTACAGCGACCAATGGACTCGAAGGTATCGAAAAAGCCAAGGAGATACAGCCTGATATCATCATTAGCGACATCACTATGCCACATATGGATGGACTCACCATGGCAGAGAAAATCCATGCAGATACACCAGATCTCCCTATTGTCATACTCAGCGCATACAGTGACAAAGGGAAACTGCTCGGTGCCATCGATGCAGGTATTGCCAAATATTTCATTAAGCCATTTGACCCCGATGAGCTACTCTCCTACCTCTGCATCTTGGCGGAAAAACACTATCGTCCAGAAAAGGTCAAACTTATCCCGCCCTACCACTTTGATGAGGCAAACCATGCACTGCTTAGAGGGGGGCATGTCGTCAAGCTCACACTCAGAGAACTCGATCTCATCTCCTATCTGATCAAGGCTCCCAACCATATTATCAGCAAAGAAGAGATCAGCAGGCACATAGGCAAAGAGGCAAAAGCATCCGATGAGAGTGTGCGTGTCTTCATTCGTAGACTTAGGGAAAAAACAGACAGAGATTTCATACAAAACCTTCCAAAACGGGGCTATGTTCTAGGCCAGGCATAGGTCTTTTTCTCTTTGTCTTCTTTTTGGAGGCGCC
>JALWVW010000184.1 GCA_027079365.1 Campylobacteraceae bacterium
TCGTATAATTTCATGGGTATCTTTTGATGCGTAGGGGTCAACCCGCGTGTTGACCCTTTTGAAAATATTGGGCAGGCATGCGGGCGACATATGGGCAGACACACGGGTCTGCCCCTACGGGATTTGTTTGTGGAATTTTAGCATAAATTTATTTCGATATAATGCACCCCTATAGAATACGAGGAACAATCATGGGACAAACTATTACAGAAAAAATCTTTTCCGAGCATGCAGGCAAAGCGGTGCAGGCTGGAGAGATCGTCAGGGTGCCGATCGATATGACCATCGGCAACGATATTACCACGCCTATCTCTATTAGGGCATTCGAGGAGAGCGGGGCGACTGAACTGGCCAATCCCGATGCCTTTGCGATCGTGATGGATCACTATATCCCTGCCAAGGACATCGCTTCGGCCAATCAAGCCAAGATCAGTAGAGACTTTGCCTACAAGCATGATCTGAAGTACTTTTTTGATGAAAAGGACATGGGGATAGAGCATGCACTGCTCCCTGAAAAAGGTCTGGTGATCCCCGGAGATGTGATCATTGGTGCAGACAGTCATACCTGTACACATGGGGCACTGGGAGCCTTTGCGACAGGCATGGGAAGTACGGATATCTCCTTCTCGATTATTACAGGCGGCAACTGGTTCAAAGTACCGGAGTCGATCAAAGTAGAGCTTGTCGGCAAGCCGGGAGAACATATCTATGGCAAAGACATCATCCTGGAGCTGATCCGTATCCTTGGAGTAGATGGTGCGCTGTACAAAGCGATCGAATTCACTGGGGCAGGTGTGCAGTACCTAGGAATGTCAGACAGATTTTCTATGTGCAATATGGCGATAGAGGCAGGTGCCAAGAGTGGCATCTTTGCAGTAGATGCGATCTCGCAGGCCTATCTCGATGAGCGAGCAGAGGCCAATGGTGGGCTGAGATCGGAGCCAAAGATTTATATTTCCGATACTGATGCAGTCTACTGTCAGGAGATCACGATCGATATGGCAGCACTCTCTCCAGTCATTGCCTACCCTTTTCTCCCAAGCAACGGCAAGAGCGTAGAGCAGGCGGTCTCTGACGACCTCAAGATTGATCAGGTGATGATCGGAAGCTGCACCAACGGGCGTATCGAGGATCTGCGTATCGCAGCCAAGATCATGGAGGGCAAACGGGTCGCCAGGCATACCCGCATGATCGTCACACCTGCGACGCAAAAGATCTTTTTGCAGGCACAAGATGAGGGGCTCATGGATATCCTTATCACTGCCGGTGCGGTGGTCTCCAACCCTACCTGTGGTGCCTGTCTGGGAGGCTATATGGGTATTCTGGGCGATGGAGAGCGCTGCGTGGCGACGACCAACCGTAACTTCGTCGGACGCATGGGAGCCAGAACCTCCGAGATCTACCTCGCCAACTCCGCCGTGGCAGCTGCATCTGCTATTGCAGGTAAGATCACTG
>JALWVW010000185.1 GCA_027079365.1 Campylobacteraceae bacterium
TTGAGATGAAGTGTATCCATATCCTCTACTCTGGAGATCACATAATAGACACCGTTAAACTCCCCACTCTCCTCTATGGACAAAATATCCTTGGCACTCTGTACAATACAGAGCTTACTTCTATCCCTGCCTTCATCTGCACAAATGCCACAAAGCTCATCTTCACTCATATTGTGGCAGTGCAGACACTTTCGCACCGTCTCTACTGCATCTTCGATCGCTTGTGCCAGCTTCACCCCTACGAAACCATCTTCGACAGCGATATGATAGGCCAACCGCACCGCACTTTTTTTACCAATTCCAGGCAGCGCATGAAAAGCTTCGACCAGATTTTCAAAGGCTGCGATCTTATGCTTCAAAATCCACCACTTTGGTATATTCTGCTACTGTTTTGATATATTCCACTACTTTAAGATGCTCTGGGTGTGTCGCATAGAAGTCCAGATCCTCCCTACTCTCAAAATGGCTGATCAGTACCATATCCATCGCGCGCTCCTCTTGAGCAAAGTTGAGCCCTACTTTCATATTTAAAAGACCGGGAACCAGATCGACAAGTTGTTCTATCTGTTGTTTAACCTCTTGCTTTATTACTTCAGATGTTCCTTTGTTGAATTGAAACATCACAATATGCATGACCATGAAGTACTCCTTTGGGGCATCTCTAATTTCGTTTGCCATTATATCAAAATAATATGGTAAAATGCCGAAATTCTCTCTAGTAAATTTTGAACCCGGATGAGGTTTGGCAGAGAGTAATGTTTATATCCATACAGAGGAAGCACATGACACTTGACTACTATGAAGTACTTGAAGTAAGCAGAGATGCCGCAGGCGCTGAGATCAAAAAATCTTACCGAAAGCTGGCGATCAAATACCACCCAGACAAGAATCCAGGAGACAAAAAAGCAGAAGAGCGCTTCAAACTGATCAATGAAGCCTATGATGTACTAGGAAAAGAGGAGAAACGACGCATCTATGACCAGTATGGTAAAGAGGGGCTAGAACGGCAGGGTGCAGGCTTCCATGCCAACAGTATGGATGATATCATGGATGTCTTCAACTCCATGTTCGGTGGAGGATTCGGAGGAGGATTCTCAGGACAGGGACAGCAGAGGGATCCCTCTGCCAAGTACGCGCTAGATTTTGAGATCACGCTGGATCTTCCTTTTAATGAAGCCGTATTTGGTGTAGAAAAAGAGATCACACTTAGCTATAAGGCTCCGTGTGCATCCTGCCACGGTACAGGTGCCAAAGAGGGGAAAATGCAGCCATGTGGCTACTGTGAGGGGCGCGGGCAAGTAGTGATGAGGCAAGGATTCATGACCTTTGCACAAGAGTGTCCCAAGTGCCAAGGCAGTGGACAGATGGCGCAGGAGGACTGCCACGCTTGTCATGGTGCAGGATACACTACCCATGAGCAAACCGTAAAGTTCGCCGTACCCGCAGGCATAGATACAGGCAACAGACTGCGAGTTGCAGGCTACGGCAATGAGAATAAACATGGACAGAGAGGCGATCTCTATGTCACCTTTCAAGTTGAGGAAGATGAGCACTTTGTGCGAGATGGCAATGATATCTATATCGTTGTACCTGTCTTTTTTACACAGTGTATCTTAGGAGAGACCATCACTATTCCTTCGCTTGATGGCGAACTTGAATTACATCTCAAGGAAGGAACCAGAGACAAAGAGCAGTTTGTTTTCAAAGGAAAGGGAGTAGCAGATGTACATTCCGGACGCAAAGGGCATCTAATAGCTCAGGTCAAGATGATTCTTCCTAACAAAATCACCGAAGAACAAAAAGGGATGCTTAAAGCCATACAGGAGAGTTACGGTGTTGAAAGCCGTCCACATAAAAGTAATTTTGAAAGTACATTTGAGAGAATAAAAGGATGGTTCAAGGGGTAAAGAGAGAGAAAGGAAACACTATCTATACAATGTAGATAGTGCCTGAAGAAATTATTTTGCCACAGCGTCTTTGATCGTTTTACCAAATTTGAACTTTGGTGCAGTATGTGCTGCTTTTGTATAAGTCTTATCTGTACCAGGAATCTTACCAGTCTTTTTCGCTACTTTGGCAGTAGAAAATGTACCAAATCCTACCAAGGATACAGACTCTTTCTTTTTCAATGCTGCTGTCACGGAATCAGTAAATGCTTTTACTGCTCTCTCTGCTGCTGCTTTACTGTCAAAACCACCATTTTTCTGTACCAACTCAACAAACTCTGCTTTTGTCATTTTATCTTCCTTTTTGTAATAGATGGGGCATTATAACACAATAGTCTCTTAAATACAGATAAAAACAGTGCAATAGTCACCAATTTATGCCGCATCGTGAGAAAATATAAAGACTTATCTGCTGTTTTTGACTTTTATTTGACTTTTTTATGCTAGGGGAAGAAGTGGTAAATTATGGTGCGGCAGAGAGGATTTGAACCTCCACGGGCTTGCGCCCACCAGCCCCTCAAGCTGGCGTGTCTACCGTTCCACCACTGCCGCATGGAATTAAGATACTGTTGTATCTGGTAGTACTTCTGATGAAGTGGACGGAATTGTACCCATCCACTCCTTAAAGTAGGCTAAGATTAGCCTAGAGGAAAGGGTTCGCGTAAAGCGCGATCAGTGCAATAACCAGCGTATAGATAACCTGTGCTTCGATCATTGCCAATGCAATAAACATTGTTGTCATCAATTTACCACCAAGACCAGGGTTTCTTGCAGTACCTGCAATCGTTGCAGCCGCAGTATGACCCATACCGATTGCGCCACCCAGAGCAGCCAAACCGAGACCGACACCTGCAGCTACTACAGAGTAGGCTTTGATCATAGAAGCGCCCTCTTCACCAGCAAACGCAACAGCACCTAGTGCCAAGAAAAGTAGAAAAAACTTTTTCATTTTAATTCCTTTTGAATAGTGAGTTTAAAGTCCTCGTCGACTTGCCATTCAGATCCGTTCGGATAGCGTAAACAGTCTTGTGCCATCTGTACCAATACTGCCAACAGAGACATAAATGCCGCCTGTTTCCCTACTTATCACCCAAATATGACGGCATTATTATACCAAAGAACAGTTTAAGGATGCCTCTAACAATAGGTGATACCCACATATGAATCTATTTATGATAGAATTATCCAAATACATACACAAAGACATATATATGAAGAAGATACTATTATCCCTACTGTTGCTAAGCAGTCTTCTCTTTTCTAAAGAAGTGGTTCCGCTCAGCCTTACAAAGTTTAAAGTAGGTCAACGCATTACGAATCTAAAAGGTCAGGAATTTATCGTGGTCTCCGTCCGTGAGCGAGGCAGTGACGGTAGGTTTTATGCCGTAGACAGGGATGGTGTGGTCTGGTGGAGCGGTGCGATTACCTCCGGTGCAGATGACTTCAAAACCCCCTCAGGCATCTATAATGTCAAATACAAAAAGCGCTTCCATATGTCCTCTGCCTATCCTTCTGAAAATGGTGTGAACAATATGGACTGGAGTATCTTTTTTACCAATCAGGGGCATGCACTGCATCAGGGAAGTACAGATTGGATGAGTCACGGCTGCATCCACATCGACCCCAAAGAGATACAGACGATCTTTCACTGGGCGCATCCGGGAATGAAAATCATCATCACCAGAAAGTCCTATATGCCTTTTGCAAGAAAGGATCTCCTGAAATTCAATATTCGCTAGCAGAGTTGGCTGCTACAGAAAATATTCCTCTGTTGCCAACTCTACCTTCTTGCCCTTCTGCTCCAGCACTACCACTGCGATCTCATCCCCTTCACTGTAAAGAGAGTGTAGATCATTCACGCGCTCTTTTCTTACCTTTGAGATATGTAGCAGTGCATCAAATCCATCCGGCATTTCAACAAACATACCGAAGTCCACAATCTTTTTGATTGTGCCCTGATAGGTTTCACCTATGGTGTACTGCATCTGCTTTTTGACCGGTGCCGAGGCGATAGAGGTGATATGCTCTCTGGCTGCAGCCACTTTCTCCTTGTCACTGCCCGCTACTTTGACGCCACCTGCATCCCTGTCCAGATCAATTGTTACACCAAACTTTTCAATAATTTCGCGGATCGTAGCACCGGCCTTGCCAATGATATCTACAATCTTGGAGGGGTCTATATGAAAAAATTCAACACTAGGCAGTGCGCCGCTCGGTGTGATCTCTTCGGCTGCTTCTTCCATAAGCGCAAGGATATGTAGTCGCCCCTTCTTGGCCTGCATCAGTGCCTCTTTGAGAATAGAGAGCTCCAATCCACCCAGTTTGATATCCATCTGCATCGCGGTAATACCATCTGCCGTACCGGTGATTTTGAAATCCATATCACCATCATGATCCTCCAGACCCATGATATCAGAAAGTATCGCATACTTTTCATCCTCCATCACCAATCCCATAGCGATCCCAGAAACCAGCTTCTGCGTCTCCACATCTGCTGCCCTGAGGGCCAACGAGCCTCCACAAACTGTGGCCATAGAGGAAGAGCCATTGCTCTCCAATATCTCAGATACCAGTCGGATCGTCCCCTCATGCCGTACATCTATCGTAGGCTCCAGCGCCCGCTTGGCAAGATTGCCATGTCCCAGCTCCCTGCGACCCGGTGCTCCGATGAACTTCGCTTCTCCTACAGCATAGCCGGGGAAATTATAATGCACCATAAAACGCTCATAGCGTGACTCTTTGTCTGTAATAAGCTCATAGGACTGTGCATCCCTGCTGTCCCCCAGCGTGGCAGCGACCAATGCCTGGGTCTGGCCACGGGTAAAAAGACAGGAGCCGTGCACAGAGGGGAGAAGGTTGGTCTCGATCGTAATGGGTCGCACCTCGTCCAGTGCCCGACCGTCTGCCCGACTATGTTGATCCAAGATCAACTCTCTGACCACTGTTCTTTTGTAGGACTCCAGTGCTCGGGAAACTTCTTCTTTTTCCGCTGTCTCCCCTGCTTGTACTTTGGCCTCCATGACAGCATTGCGTACCTTTTTGAGTGCGGTACTTCGTTCGCTCTTTGCCATGGACTGCACGGCTGCCTCTACTTCTGCTTTGAAGTGTGAGGCGATATAGGCATAGAGGGCATTGTCTGCATCTGTCTCTACTACTGGAAGCGCCAATGCTTCTCTCTGTAGTGGCTCAAATGTTTCCTTGTATTTGAAGGTTAGTTCAGAGATAGCATCTTGTGCCATACTGACCGCCTCCAGCAGTATCTCCTCCTCCAACTCATTGCACTCATGATGCTCCAAGACAATAGGCATCTCTGCCATGGCACTACCTATCACATCATCCACGATCTCCGAAGCCAATGTGCGCATCTCTATCATCAGGATATCTTCACCTGATCCAACCACCAGCAGATCCAGTGTGCCCTCTTCCAGTGCTGTATTGCTTGGATTCAGCAGCAGCGTATCTCCAGACTTTCCTATCCTGACTGCTGCAATACTCTTTGAGACCGGCGTATCTGAGACAAACAGTGCAGCTGAGGCTGCATGCAATGCTGCCACCTGCATGTCTACCTCGCTGTCACTACTGAGTACCGTCACTGCAATTGCAACAGGATAGTAGAAACCTTTGGGAAACAAAGGTCTCAAAGAGCGGTCTATGATACGCGAAGTCAGGGTTTCAAAATCACCAGGTTTGGTCTCTCTCTTGATAAACCCTCCAGGTATTTTTGCTGCTGCATAGGACTTCTCGATATACTGCACTGTCAGCGGAAGAAAATCCTCTTCTACTGCGGTCTCGTCTATCGCAACTGTTGCCAGAAGCACAGCCTTTCCTTGCCGATAAAGCACTGCACCGCTTGCCTGTTTTGCAACCTTGTTGAAGGTATAGCCCTCTTTGATATTGGCACTTTCTATCTCTATGGTTTTTTCATTTGTCACGATGTATGATCCTTTCTAGTTCGGAAAACGCTGGTCTTTCCAGATTTTCATAATAGTATTCTATCGAAATATAGTCTCTAATCCGATAAGGGCAGAAAATCCCATCACTGATCTGCACCAGACTTTCATAGGAGAACAGATCCATCACAGGTGTGGCAATATATACATTTTTGGCACCTTTACCAATCATCGATTTGATCGCAACTACTGCCGTAAAATCTGTTTCGACACACTCATCTACCAGCAAGACCAGCTTGTTGGATACAGACTGGAGCGTACCACCTTTTCTATACTTGTACAGGTGGCTTAATATCTTATCATCATAGACTCTTTTTGCTTCATTGTATACGAACTCTTTACTGATATCAAATGCCTCTATTAGGGCACCATGGATCACCATTTCCTGTGTTTCACTGACTTTCGCAATAGCTAGCTCAGGATTGTTTGGTGCCATAACCGATTCGATCAGAAGGATATCCATCTGTATACCCAATTGCTGTGCAATATAATCTGCAATCAACACGCCTCCCTCACTCAAGGCTATCACGATTGCCTCATTGGCAAGAAACAGGTCTCCAGGAATCATTTCATAAAGTTTCCTGGCTGCATCTTCTCTATCTTGAAAATAATTATGGTTCAAATTTTTTGGCATGTTCTGCTCCGGGATATTGTTTGGCTATCTCATCCGTATCAAAAGTATAACGAAACGCATCTATATATTCCATCAGGATCGCATAGGACGCATTGATCTTCTCCATTTTGCCCCGCTGTTCTCGGGAGAGATCAGGATGATGTACTCGGGCTAGCTGCCGATACCTTCTCTTGATATCTGCTTTCGTGACCAGCGTAGGCAGATCCAGGCAGTCTAGTGCTTCTCGTATCCGTGCTTCCGCCTGCATCACTGTTTGATCTCACTTTCACCAAAGGGCACAAGGCTCAGTCTCACGACAAAAGTATTGCTACTCAGGGAGCCTCCTCCTGTGGTCTCCAAAATCGGCTTAGTATCATGCTCGTAGCTCAGCTCTACCGCCCAGCACCCCTTGTCATAACGAAAACCTGAGCGCCACTTCTTGCTATGCTTTTGTTCCAAATCATAGGCCATACTGCCAAAGAGTTTAAGTGTATCATTATATTGATAGCGTGCATTGAGTGCAATCTCATTGGTCAGCACCTTATCCAGCTCTAGATCTTTTCTCCAGAAATGCTCCATGTCTACCGTAAACCGCTTGGTATGATACAGAAACTTGTTAGACATCTCAGAAATCCCTTGGTACCTGAAAGAGTATTCCAGAAGGTTAACGATACGCCAATTTCTATACTCAAGCATCAGCTCATGCCTGAGGTCACCCCATTTTTTATCTCTGTCTGGATAGTACTCCTGCGAGATACGCTGCTTGGCAGAAAGCAACTGTTCATTACTATACCAGTATTGTGACAATGCCAGCGTCACCCTGTCATCAAAAGGCTCCCGAGAAAGGAAATCTTTGCGCAGAGAACGATCCAGTGTATTGTATGTGGCAAGACCGTCACCCAGATAATCCTGGTGTGCATATTCCACAGACCATTCTATTGAGTGGGTACCATACCGATAGGGCTTAAGAAGATCAGAGGAGAGTTTGACCTTATGGGTTGCAAGCAGTGTATCATAGTGCACTCTTCCCGTACCATTCAGATCAAAGTTTCCTGCAAATGCATAGAGCTCTTCACTCAAGGAAATCTTCAGATAATCATTCAGTAAAGAGAAGTGATAGGTGGAAGGAAGCACCCATTCAAACTGCCCGGATTGGTTTCCCTTCTCTCGTACAAAATGACTAAGTTTCGCATCCATACTATAGGAAAGGTTGTCAAAACCAAAAGAGCTTGTATACTTATGCCATCTCAGTGAAGGGAGCTCCTGTAGCGTTTCTCGGTTGCTCTCTTTGTTCGCATCAAGAAAATATTTGGCATTGAGTCCAAAGTAATGATCTTGACTATAAAGCATATAGTTAAATCTGGATTCTTTGAGATAAGAATCAGAGAGGTGAGGCAAGTTCTTTTTTTGAAGATTAAGATAATCAATGTCATTAAAAAATACCATATTGGCATAGAGGGCATCACGGTATCCCTCAGGCCTCTGCTTACCCCACACGTCACTACTCTCATATTTTCCTTCTAGTCCATAATGGCTGTCATTCTTGAGGTTATATCTGGAGGCATAGTCCTTATCATCAGTAAAATACCCTGCCCTTATAAGCCCCTCAGAATGATTGCTGTCTGCAAAACGCAGCGTGGCATAGAGCCCCAAGCTTCTGTTGGTGCGGATCTGTGGATTGAATTCCAGGTCCATGCTCCGATCAATCGCCCAGTAGATCGGCTGTTCGTAGATAAATCCCTCTTTGGTATTGTATCCAAATCGTGGCATTAAGAGTCCAGAACTACGTTCTCGGGAGGTAGAAAATGCCAAATACGGGAAATAGAAAATCGGTGTGTCCCCTACATAAAATTTAATATCTCTTAGCGTCATGTACTTGCTCGTCGCGTTGTAGTCCGCCTCAGAAAAACCCAGGTGCCAGTCAGGATTGCTCACTGCACAGGTAGAGAATACTGCCTCTTTCAGCGTGTAGCACTGCTTCTTTTTCTCAGCCGCTAGAGAAGAGAGCCAGATATTCTCTTTGTCGGTATAAAAGAATTTTTGAAACACCACCTGTTTCTCTTCGACATTCAGTGTCACTTTCTGAGTCTGTACCCTGCTTCCATCAGGATTAATAATGCGTACACCACCCTGTACTGTCAAACGTTTTTGATGTTTATCATAGTCAGCAAAATCTGCCAAAAAGAGTGTCTTTTTATATCTCAGGACGATATGTCCTCTGGCATACAAATGTACATTGTCCCCACTGATCTGCTCTGCCTGCAACTGCACCTCACCTTCTCCTGCCCACGAAACGACAGAGAAAAAGACCAGGATAACAGCCAGCACTCTATGCATTGATCACAATGCTCCTGGAGATCCTGTCATGCAAGGTTTGCCTGGTCGGTGAAAAGAATGCCGGAAGAAACCCTATGTAAAAAAATGCTTCATCCAGTATTCTTACTACAGAGCGCATAAAAGACATAGGCAGCGTCAACAGTGTGCCATCTGTGATAGTGACTGTTTTGATCTTCATTAGCTGCTTACCCAGTGTTTTACCGCTTTGCCAAGTGAAAAGTGTATGATAGATCACCTTAAGCAGTGCCAGCACCCAATAGTTTGTTTTAACAAAGAGCGTGGCGCTCTCTGGCGTCGTAAGCTGAGCCAACTGATTAAAAAAAATCGCCAAAAAAAGCATACTGATGACCAGGTCGTCTATGGCATAAGACCAGATACGCTTAGAGTTGGGTGCCAGAGCATCAAGAGGCTGTTCCATCTCAGCCCTCCTTCAGCGCCTGGTAAGCGATGTCTGTACGGCACTGTTTTCCCGCAAAATGTACCTGCCCTACCAGCATATAAGCTCTGTCCCGTGCTTCTTTGATCGAATCCCCCAGCCCCACACAGACCAGCACCCTGCCCCCGGTTGCATAGAGTTTGCCATCTGCCTCTCTGCTGACACCTGCATAGGAGATATGACTGTTGCTTTCCAGTACCTCATGATTAATCTCATCGACTATAATCTCTGCAGGCATTGAGCTCTTATAGGGATAGTCCCTGCTTGCCATAACCACACCCACTGCATACTGGTCATAAAACGCGATCTCAGCATTAGCCAGTTCCCCAGTCGCAGCCTTAAGGAAGAGCTCACTTGCCGGTGACTTGAGGAGTGGCATCAGCTCCTCACACTCAGGATCGCCGAAGCGTACATTGTATTCTAGTATGATCGGCTCACCATCCACTACCATCACGCCGATAAAGAGCACACCGGTAAAAGGATGTCCTTCCTCCTCCATACCCTTCAATGTCGGCTTGATTACCTGCTCATCCAGTTTAGCATAAATTTCATCTGTGACCAGTGGTGTGGGCGCATAGGCACCCATCCCTCCGGTATTGGGTCCTTTGTCTCCATCAAGCAGACGCTTATGATCCTGCGCAGCAGGCAATACCACATAATCCTTCCCATCACAAATAGCAAAGACAGAAAGCTCATAGCCATCCAGAAACTCCTCTACGACGATACTGGTGCCGGCATCCCCAAAGGAGCTCCCGGCCAACATATCTGCTGCGGCAACCTTCGCTTCATCATGACTCTGCGCAATGATCACACCCTTGCCGCCACAAAGCCCGTCCGCCTTGACGACGATCGGTGTCTCAAGTGTCGCAATAAATCCAACCGCCTCATCCAGTGAGTCTGTTTCGATATATTTGGCTGTAGGAATATGGTGTCGTGCCAAAAAGTTTTTCATAAAGATCTTGGAGCCCTCCAGTTGTGCCGCTGCTGCAGTAGGGCCAAAAATCGTCAAGCCTCTCTGACGAAAAAGATCGACGATACCCTCCACCAACGGTGCTTCTGGTCCCACGATCGTCAATATCACGCCCCGCGCCTCTGCAAATTCAGCCAGTTCTGCAAAATCATTCAGTGGCACATTCTCTCCCAGCCTGTCAGTTGCACCATTGCCCGGAGCAAAATAGAGCTTGCCTACATTCTTGTCTTTTTGTAGTGCCAATCCTATAGAATACTCTCTGCCGCCTGAACCGATAATCAATATGTTCATTTATCTCTTCTCCAAAAACTATATAATCGCTATTTCGTTAACCAATTAATCTCTTAGTAGATGCTGTGCTTGTGGGTAAGGGATTTCCAAAAAATGAAAGACGAACGCTTTGCTCGGTATCATTTTTTGGGAAGCCCTTGTGCACAATGACTGCATCTAATAAGCCCGGATGGCCGTTCTGCGATGTCTGGCCCTATATAGCCAAAAGCGGGAGAGAGAACTGATCTTTAGGAGGCAATTTCTCGTAGGCGCAAGCCGTACTCAGACGAAAATACCTACACACCGACCAGCTACATGTCCCCCTGATGTTAATGTTGGACCGAATAAATACAGTGGTCGAACCATCCAGGTAATATGATTATAGCCAACTTGGGGTTAGTTACCTATAAAAAATAGCATGCTTTTGAGGGAAGTATATTGATATGAATTAGTATGATTGCAGTTCTTTTGCTTTCTCTATACATGCAGAGATTAGAGGCTTCTTGGCCACTGCAAAATCAGCCTCTTTCGGGAGGTGTACTTCCGTGGCATGACCTATCACGATAGCCGTGTAGCTCTCCTGCCAAGGAAAATACTTCAAAAAACAGTGTATCGATGAGGGAGAAGTAAAGACAATAATGGCTCCAGACTCTGGTGCCTGTTCTTTTTTATATGACACGCAGGAGGTCTCATAGATGATCTGCTCCTGCAGGGAGATACCTGCTTTTTTCAAGTAGTTTTTGCTATCGAAAGAGACCTCTTTGGGGCGCAAGTAGAGGAGTTTCTTGTCAGAGAAATGGTCGATAATATCATCTGCGAGTGCATCCGCATAAAAATCTTTGGGATGATGGATAACTCTCCCACCCAGAGACTCGATCTGTTTTTTGGTGGCAGAACCGATAGCAATACAGGGATACCTTTTCCATCTAGGATCAATAGCTTCTGCACTCTTGACCGCCTGCTTGGAGCTGAACATCAGTGTATCAGATCTTGTAAAATCTATCTGCTTTGCTGCTAGAGAAAAGGTGATCATCGGTAAGTGTATTACCCCCTCTACGGTAGAGGGAGAGAGGAGATAGATAGGTCTAGGACTACGATTTCCCATGCAACGCCATCTCATTGATGTGCTCATCATCATAAGGGTCATAATGTGGGGTGATAAGCCATTTTTTCTTCTGATCCAGTGCTGCGATCTCTGCCTCTATCTCGTCCGTAATTTCATGTGCCTCTTTGAGGCGCATCTCTGGATGAAGCACCAGGTGAAACTCAACGAAATTGGTCGTACCGTCCGTACGGGTTTTGAGCCAATGATAACTGGTACTCTGGGGGTGTTTGGCAATGATCTCACCGATCTTTGCTACTATCTCTCCATCCAGCGCACGATCGAGCAGGATCTCTATCCCATCCTGTATGATCTCATAGGCCGAATAGATGATAAAAAGACCAATCCCCAGCCCAAACAGCGCATCGATACCACTCCAACCTGTGATCCAGACCAGCACAAGCGAGACCAGCACAGCTGCATTGCTCCAGAGGTCTGTCTGGTAGTGCAAGGCATCTGCCTTGATCACAATATTATCTGTCTGTGTCGCTATACGCAACAGATACTTTACCAGAAAATAGGTCACCAGCAGTGAGATTAGCATCACAAGAATAGAGGGGGTCAACAACACCACTTCTTCAGCATACAAGAACTTCTCTACTGCCTTGTAAATGATATAGAGACCCGATATGGTGATGATCGTTCCCTCTATCACACCAGCAATCGCCTGGATTTTGCCTTTACCGTAATGATAGGCTTCATCTGGATTTTCTTCAGATTTTTTGATGGCAAAGAAATTGAATACAGAGATAGCCATATCCAGCAGTGAATCAATTGCAGATGCAAGCACAGCGACAGAGCCGCTCATCAAACCAATAAGTAGCTTAAGGATCGTCAGCAGGGTTGCTACACTGGTAGCAACCATGGTGGCTTTTTTTTGGGGAGATTTTACAGGCATAGGCAGGATACTACAGTCTTACTTTTACCGTACGGCATCGTTTGACATACTTATAGCGTCTCTTTGGGTGTACTTTTTTCCTGTGTACTCTTTTTCCATATACTGCTCTTTTTGTGTGTGTTGCTTTTTTTAGGTCATTAAAATAATGAATATCATGCATCCGATTATGTCTACCACGCACAAACCTTTCGGTATTGACGATGCTATACCCATCCACAGGGCAAGGATCTTTCATGAACTTTGCGCCACAGGTGGCTGCGCTGGTACTTGTACTAAAAAAAGCAAGTGCAAACAGACTTGCGACAATAATGGTTATCTTTTTCATTCTACTGCCTTTGTAAAAATGCTCAGGAAATGAGACTCCTGAGCTTATAGCAGTATTGTATCATAAAGCCAGTTAGACTACAGTGCCTTGGCTGCCAGTGTGGCAATCCTGTTGGAAAAGGCTGTTTTGTCTTTGGGCTCCAGTCCCTCTGAAAGCTTGGCACTGTCCAACAGGATCCAGGCAATGGTCTCAAAGAGATTTTTATCATCCAGACCATCCAGCTTTTTGATCATCTCATGCTCAGGATTGATCTCCAGAATCAGCGGGATCTCCGGCATCTCTTGGCCCATCTGGGCAAACATCGCCGCCATACCTGCCATTGGGTCTTCGCTATCTTTGAGTACGCAAGAAGGGCTGTCTGTCAGCCTAGTGGAAGTTTTGACCTCTTTGACCTCATCACCCAATACTTCTTTGATCTTGTCTGTCAGAGGTTTGAATTCCTTGCTGATCTCCTCTTTTTCCTCTTCTGTTTTGGAATCAGGTGCATCGATTGTGGTGATATCCTTGAGTGTCCACTCCTTGTACTGTCCGATCATAGGCGTGACGATACTGTCTACCTCTTCATCGTCAAGGATCAGTACCTCTATGTTGGCCTTTTTATACGCTTCCAACAGAGGAGAGTGTCGCAATACCTTCTCGTCAGCACCGACAATATAATAGATCTCCTTCTTCTCACTGTTGCCTCTAGAGATATAGTCATCCAGAGAGACCAGCCCCTCCTCAGTAGAGCTCTTGTAGCGCACGATCTCCAGCAGCGTCTCTTTGTTGGTATGGTCCGTATATATCCCCTCTTTGATCACACGATTATACTGATCAACAAAACGGTCAAAATCCTCACCTTTAAGCTTCTTGATCGCCCCCAGGATACGCTTCACGGCTCCCTGCTTGATATTGGCGAGGATACGGTTCTCCTGAAGAATCTCTCTGGAAACATTGAGAGGAAGATCTTCGCTGTCTATCACACCTCTGACAAATCTCAGGTACGGAGGCAGCATCTCTTTCTCATCATCGGTGATAAAGACACGCTTGACATAGAGTTTGACCCCTGGCTGATAATCTGCTCTATACATATCCATAGGAGCCGTCTTGGGGATATAGAAAAGCGTGGTATACTCATTGGCTCCCTCTACATGATTATGGAGATAGGTGAGTGGTTCATCATCCCCATGAGAGATAGTCTTGTAAAACTCGATATAGTCCTCTTTGCTGAGCTCTGATTTTGGCAGCGTCCAGAGAGCAGTAGCTTCATTGATCTGCTCGCTCTTCTTGACCTTCTTGGTTACCTTGTCATCACCCTCCCCCTCTGTCTCTTCTGTAGTGTAGTTCAGTATGATCGGGTACGCGATATGGTTCGAATATTTTTTGACAATACTCTCCACATGCCATTTGCCCAAGAACTCCTTCTCATCCTCTTTGAGCTTGATATAGATGACCGTGCCATGCTCATCTTTGACCACAGGCTTGAGTTCATACTCTCCGGAGCCATCCGTAGAGAACATATACGCCTGGTCTTCGCCCACTTTTTTGGTGATGACATCTACTCTTTCTGCTACCATAAAGACCGAGTAGAACCCTACACCAAACTGACCGATCAAATGACTGTCTTTTTTAGAATCGCCCGTAAGCTGCTCCATAAATGCCTTCGTACCAGACTTGGCAATCGTACCGAGATTGTCCATCAAATCCTGCTCATTCATACCAATACCGTTGTCATTGAATGCGATGGAGTTGTCCGCTTCATCCAGTTTGATATTGATTTCACCTTTCCAGTCACTCTCTTTGAACTTCTCATCGGTTAGCCTAAGGTAATTAAACTTGTCCAACGCATCACTTGCATTGGAAATAAGCTCCCGTATAAAGATCTCCTTGTTTGAATAGAGTGAATGTGTCATCAACTGAAGTAGTTGGCCTATTTCTGTTTGAAACTGATGTTTTGCCATCTTTGTCTCCTTTGCGTCTGTAATATTTTTTGGGATTATAGTATATTTTTTCGTTAATTGCAAGTTTTTGCTTAAGATAGTTTAGTCAAAGTGACTAAACTATCTCTTTTGTCACGATATATTACTCCCATTCGATCGTAGCAGGAGGCTTGGAGGAGATATCGTAGACCACACGGTTAATACCATCTATTTCATTGATAATACGGCGGCTGATACCTTCCAGAACATCATGGGGGATATGGGCAAAGGTCGCTGTCATTCCATCGACTGACTCTACCATGCGGACGCAGACAGTGTTGTCATAGGTACGATTGTCACCCATGACACCGACTGACTGGACATTGAGCAGGACTGTAAATGCCTGCCAGACCTTGTCATAATATCCTGTGGCTCTGAGCTCTTCCTGCATGATCGCATCTGATTCACGGATCAGACGCAAGCCTTCCTCTGTCACTGCACCCATCGTCCTGATAGCAAGTCCTGGACCAGGGAAGGGGTGGCGTCCTATCATCTCCCTGGGGAGTCCCAGCTCCAGCCCCAGCTTGCGTACTTCGTCCTTGAAGATCTCACGCAAAGGCTCTACCAGTTCAAAAGTCATCCAGTCAGGCAATCCACCCACATTATGGTGAGATTTGATGGTCTTTGAAGGCCCTTTGACAGAGACAGACTCAATCACATCTGTATAGAGGGTCCCCTGTGCCAAAAAACTCACATCAGTATGCTTTTTTGCCTCTTCATCAAAAACCTTGATAAATTTTTCGCCTATGGCTTTACGCTTTTTCTCCGGATCAGTCACACCTGCGAGTGCCTTCATAAACTCCTCTTTGGCATTAATAGTGATCAGCGGAATATCCAAGAGTTTGAACATCGCCTGTACCTGCTCCGCTTCATCTTTACGCAACAGCCCCTGATCAACAAATACACAGATAAGTTGTTCTTTGGGAAGCGCCTCATGCAGCATCGCTGCTACTACCGAGCTGTCCACTCCACCACTCACGCCACAGAGGACTTTCTTGTCTCCCACCTGTGCTTTGATCTGGGCTATCTTCTCTTTGGCGAAGCTTCCCATATTCCAAGTACTGCTACAGCCGCAGATGTGCTTGGCAAAGTTTTTGAGCATCTTGGTGCCCTCGACAGTATGGTGCACTTCCGGATGAAATTGGAATGCATAGACTTTGCGAAGTCCATCTGCAATCGCAGCATAGGGAGAATTTTCACTAGTGCCGATGATCTCAAACCCTTCAGGTAGACGCTCCGCCTTGTCCCCATGACTCATCCAGACAATTTCATTATCGGTAATACCATTGAAAATACCAGCACTCTTCTCTATATGAAGTTTTGCTTTTCCATATTCGTGGTGATCAGCAGCCACCACCTCGCCGCCAAAATGCTGTGTGATCAGCTGCATGCCATAGCAAATACCCAAAATAGGTAAACCCAGATCCCAAATACCCTCATCCGGGCGATAAGCATCCTCGGCATAGACCGAAGCAGGACCGCCTGAAAGAATAATGCCCTGTGGCTTGCGTGCCTTGATTTTCTCCAGTGGTTCTCTGTAGGGAACTACTTCAGTATAGACGCCGGATTCTCTAAGCTTCCTTGCAATAAGCTGGGTGTATTGTGATCCAAAATCCAGAACCAAAATGGGGACTTGTTTTACATGTGACATGGGGTTTCCTTGGAAGTATTTGTATGAATAAATTTTCCAATGAAAACTTATTCATACCTACTATTTCCGTCCCACCAAAGGGATCGGAAAATGCAGCGATATGCAGCCAAAGCTACATATGATGTGCACCAAGATGTAGCATTTCAAACTGCACATACCAGATAGCGACAGAGACTATATATCCTGCAAGTACCGTCCAAGCGAGTTTGATATGAGAGGAGAAGGTATAGATACCATGCATTTTACCCATAACACCTACCCCTGCTGCTGAACCAAAGGAGATCAGTGAACCCCCGATACCAGCAGTCATCGTGACCAGCATCCACTGCGACTGGGCATCTGTACCCATATTGGGATCTGCTTTAAGCACAGCAGACATCACAGGGACATTATCCACGACTGCAGAAAGAAATCCGACACCGATATTGACCGTCGTCGCACCTGCACTCTCATAAAGTTTTGTAAAATATTCCAGATAGCCAAGAAAATGCAGCCCACCTACCGCTGCCAGAATACCGAAGAAAAAGAGCAGCGTATCATTTTCAATTTTGGCAATCCATGAAAATGCATTGAGGTGGGTAGGGCCAGCATTTTGATTGAGCGTATAGACATACATCTTTAGAAGTGCCAGACCAAACATCATTCCCCACATCGCAGGCAAATGCATAACCTGATGCGAGAGTACCGCCATAGCAATGGTTACCGCAAAGAGTCCAATGATTACTTTGCCTCCCTCTTCTATTTTCACCTTTTTCTCATCAGCATGAAACGGCGGCATACCTTCAGGCACCACCCGGCTCAATAGCCATGCCGTCACAAACCATCCCATGATCGCAGCAGGAAAGAGGAAGAGGAATTCCGTGAAAGCACCTTTGCCATCTATCCAGACCATCAGCGTCGTAATATCACCAAACGGGCTCCAAGCTCCACCGGCATTAGCTGCCACGACAAGATTGATGGCTCCGGG
>JALWVW010000186.1 GCA_027079365.1 Campylobacteraceae bacterium
TCTCTCTTTTGGCATTTTTGAGCCTTTGCGAGATCACCTCCGGACTGTCTGTCAATCTGGCGGTCAGTCTCCTGTCCAGCTCACCCAGCGAAGGGGGCAGAATAAATGCTGAGGTGATCAGATCCCCTATGCGCTCTTTGGCCAAGTGAAAACCTTGTACATCGATATCAAAAATCACCAGTTTCCCCGCATCCAGTGCCGCATGCACCGGTTTGAGCGAGGTGCCATAATAATTGCCATGCACCACGGCATACTCTAGAAACTCGCCCGCTTCGATACCTCGCTCAAACGCCTCTTTGGTAACAAAATGATACTCTCTTCCCTCTTTTTCGCCCTCTCTGGGTGCACGCGAGGTCGAAGAGATGGAGAAATAAAACTCTCCTATCCTCTCTGAGGCCTCTTTGATAATCGTACTTTTTCCAGCACCACTTGGCCCAGAGAGGATCAGTATCGCACTACTCATTCTGTCTCCTTTGGAAATCTAATGCTAAGTGTCACCTCTGCACCCTTCAGGAGCTTTCGTATCTTTTTTGGCTCCATATTTCTGAGTGCCGTCAGAAGCTGCTCTTCCATACGAGTCTCTTTTTCAGTCTCAGACACCTCATGCTCCATCTCTATCTCATCTACGAGTTCCTCCTCTGAGACGATCTCCATCCCCTCACTCTCCAGAAGCCCACGAATCTCTTCTATATCCTGAATGTTAAGCACCTGCTCCTCTTCTTTGGCTGTATTCTTTATAGGCTGAGATTCCAATATATATTGAATATCAGAGGGAAGAAACGGTTTTTTGATCTTGTGGTCAAAATACTCATGGTGGTTGTTTTTCTCACTGTACAAAACAATACTCCGAAGAACATCTAGCCGCTTCATCAATGCCAACCCCTCTTCTAGCAATGTACCTCTATCGTCCACGAGGAGAAAATCATACTCTCCTCTCGCTGCACTATCTCCATACTCCTGCACCTCCAGATCTATCCCCATGCGATCTGCAACCAATACTGTAAATTCACGCACCACATGATTTCTCGTCAACAACAAAACCTTCATGCTACACCCTTTGCTTTAATACAAGTATTATAGCTTTTATTTGATTGTATTGAGTTTTGAGGGCACCTTAAGCCCTTTTGAGATAAAATGCCACTCTCATAGTAGCACTATGCACTCTTAGCTCAGCTGGATAGAGCATCGGTTTGCGGTACCGAAGGTCACAGGTTCGAATCCTGTAGAGTGTACCACCCTCTTTTTTACTTACCTATATATTATCTTATTCATATTATAGTTGCCACTCTATCGGCATCTTCCCTTCTTTTTCCAGTAAACTATTGATCTGAGAAAAAGGTTTGCTTCCCCAAAAACCTCGATATGCTGAGAGGGGTGAAGGATGTGGTGCGCGGAGTATATGGTGTTTTTGGGTATTGATGCGGTGTCCTTTTTTCTGCGCATAAGC
>JALWVW010000187.1 GCA_027079365.1 Campylobacteraceae bacterium
ATGCCAAACTCTCCAAGACCATGTTTGACAAGCTCGCACTCAAAGAGGGCGAGACACTTTATGCCTGCATCTCAGACCAGCATGCCGTCATGCTCCCAGAGGCAGTCACACTAGAAGGAGGGAAGGGATGAAAAAAGATAGATTTTTCATAGGGCTATTCCTACTGTTCTCTTCTGTGATCGTGCTCTTTCTCATGGTGCCGCTGGGCAAGCTCTTTGTGAGTGTCGGTGTGATCCGTATCTCTGAGACGATCGTGCAGGCGGAGGTCTATGAGAGTATCCTGCTGACACTCCGTACTGCCTGCTATGCGGTGCTCTTCGTCGCTGTGACAGGTATCCCGCTGGCGTATCTGATCGCACGGTATGAATTTTGGGGCAAGAGCCTGCTGGAGTCTCTGCTGGATATCCCTGTCATGGTACCCCACACCGCTGCAGGTGTCGCGCTGCTGGTAGCATTCAATGGTGGGTATGTCGGAGACTTTTTGGAGCAGGTGGGGCTGGGCTTTATCGATACGACGACGGGGATCATGGCTGCGATGATGTTTCTCTCTGCGCCTTTTCTCATCAATGGTGCCAAAGAGGGCTTCAGAAAGGTCGACCCCAAGCTCGAACGGGTCGCCCGCACGCTCGGTGCCAGCCAGATGCAGACCTTCTGGTCGGTTTCCCTCCCCAATGCCAGAGGAGATATCATCAACGGCGCCCTAATGATGTGGAGCAGGGCACTGGGAGAGTTCGGCGCAGTGGTCATCATCGCCTACCACCCCATGGTAGCCCCCGTACTCATCTACGACCGCTTCAACAACTATGGCCTGAGCTACTCTGCGCCTGTGGCTGCGGCGATGATTTTGGTCTCTGTGTTGTTGTTTCTTGTGGTGAGGGGGGTTAATAATCGGGCGGGGTAGAGTCGGTGGCGCATATTACCAGCATATAGACACCTTGCTCTATGAAGGCATAGGGGTTTACAGTTGAGTGTTTCAGTGTATTGAACCGGTCACATTTTGTGACCAGTTCTTTTTTTTCGTTTTCGTCGAGTTGAAATATAAAGTCATCAGGGAATCGCTTCATGTTTCTTTTTACGGCTCAACTTATTTTCAAGCGGTGAAGTTGCAGATTCAATGTATTTAAAGTCAATGAGCTACGGTCAAGATTGTCTGTCTTTTTAAAGTACTTTGTCATTTGTAGCCTACTAGCACTTCTTTTTACAAGAGTCTTGATCGCTGAACGAATCTCGTATATGTAAAAACTCATCCAAATATTCAAAAAACAGATCAATGAGTTTTGGATCAAAATGTTTTCCTCTCTCTTCATTTAAAAAAGCAAAAATCTTTTGATCACTCCAAGCATTTTTGTAGTGTCTGTCACTGCCCAAAGCATCGAATACATCTGCAAGAGCTGTAATACGACCGTATATATGAATCTCTTCACCTTTGAGTC
>JALWVW010000188.1 GCA_027079365.1 Campylobacteraceae bacterium
GGGAGGTGAGATCTACGGCAGTATGCCAAGTATAGAAATGGATTCCCCCGATGCCTGGTACGACAGACTGGTACCGACCACCTCCATGGAGAGTTATCTTTCGACGATAGTAAAATGGTTCGGTGCGAGTGAGAGTGAGATGCATGAGATATTCCCTAATCTTAAAAGTTTTACTGTCAGAGATTTGGGATTTCTTGGGTAGCATGTAGTTGATATAAAACTTATAGTTTCTAAAAAAGAAATCACACTATTTTATGAGACTGCTCATAGTGTGATTGGTATAGAAGTAATAAAAACTACTTCTTTCTCTCTGCTATCCTCTGTGTGATGACTTGTTTGTCTATGCCTCCGGCGTATTGATAGACCAGTGATCCACCGCCCCTGCCTTGGTAGAGTGATGCGGTGAGTGTGACGATAATCAAAACCAGAGAGAGCATCTCCAGTGTGGAGGATCTTTTAGAAATAGCAAACCATTTGACCAGGCTGGTTACGAGCAGCAGTGCCACTACGACAAAGCCGATGATCCTGTGGTTTTGCAGGACTGCGATACCCTCTTTGAGGATCGTATGTCCTTCCATGATCTTGCTCGCATCATCAATCCCGCTAAAGAGAGCAAATAGAGAGACGAGAAAGGAGAAACCGATGATCCGAAGGGCTGCTTTGGAGTAGGCTGGGTCTTTGGTGACCTGATAGGTAAACTGTGAGAAGAGTGCTACGACAGGGAGTGCCACGACGAAGTGGACAAAGGGTGGATACATGTTATGGTATTGAATCTAATATTAAAAAGCTTGATTCTCCTCTTGATATAAAACAATGACTTGGAAAAAATGTTTTGATAGAATGACAAAAAAGCTAAAGGCAGAAAAATAATATGTTAGAAAATGCAACACAGATCACGGTTCCCAATGCAACCGTACCCTTTACCAAAGGCAGCATGGGAGATATCCCTACCTATATGTTCAGCACCGTCAAAGAGGGGCACCCCATGGTCAATGCTATGGCAGGATTGGCATTCTTGGAGGAGGGTGAACAACTGATTATGATCAACCACTGTGCGCCTTCGGGTCTCTACCCCAAGATCTCTGCAGAGTTTGACTATAGCGACATGGATCTGCCTGACGGCACGACGCAGATCGTCTTTACCAAAAAACAGGCTGCTGCCAACACCACAGACTTCTCTGCAACAAGCTGCAGCGGTGGATGTGGTTGAGAGATCAGGCTTACCTGATCTTTCCGCTATGCATCTATCTCCTGTAGTTTCTCTTCATACTGCGCCACGATCTCCTCATCCGCTTCAGTTGCGATCTCAAGCTTTTCAAACCATGCATCTATCTCCTGCTGTACGAGCCCTACCTCTTTGGAGTGCTCCATAATGGCATCATTGTCTCCCTTCTCAGAGGCTACCGCTAGAATATCGTTTTTCATAGCCAT
>JALWVW010000189.1 GCA_027079365.1 Campylobacteraceae bacterium
TTTACTATGAATGAAAAAATAAACGTACTCAAAAAAGAACTTGCAAAAGCTGTCATTGGGCAGGAAAACATGATAGAAGGACTGCTCATTGGGCTACTGTGTGATGGACATATTTTGGTTGAAGGTGTACCAGGACTGGCAAAGACTACCACCATCAATGCTTTAAGCAAAGCCATTGGGCTAGATGCCAAACGTATACAGTTCACCCCAGATTTACTCCCTTCTGACATCATCGGTGCACAAATTTACAACCCAAAAGACCATAGCTTTAGCATCAAAAAAGGCCCTCTTTTTACCCACCTGCTTTTAGCCGATGAAATCAACCGTGCCCCTGCCAAGGTACAGTCTGCATTGCTTGAAGTCATGCAGGAGAGACAAGTGACTATAGGCGATGAGACCTTTAAGCTTGAGAGTCCTTTTCTAGTGATGGCAACACAAAATCCCATCGAACAGGAAGGGGTTTATGCCTTGCCTGAAGCACAGTTAGATAGATTTATGATGAAAATAGTCGTTCAACATAACTCTGAAGAAGAAGAGCTTGACATCATGCGCAAGGCTGCGAGTAAAAGCTTTGGGGAAGTACACGCTGTACTAAGCATAGATGAGTTACATACTTTACAAAAAGAGCTAGAAAACATTCACATTGATGAAGAACTGGAACGCTATATGGTTCAACTTATCACAGCCACCAGAGAACCTGCACATTTTGGTTTGGAGGAGATGGCAGAGAATATTATGTTTGGTGCAAGTCCTAGAGCCTCTATTGATCTCTACAAAGCAAGTAAGGCACAAGCATTTTTAAAAGGCAAAACATTTGTCTCTCCTTCAGACATTGCCGATGTGATTCACAAGATACTGCGTCACCGTATTGTCCTCTCTTATGAGGCTAGAGCCAAAGGGGTGAGTGCCGATGAAGTGATTAGTGCCATTGTAGAGACTTTACCTATTCCATGATAAGAGACTTATGTATCCAAATTAATGTCGGGGAGAGGATATCCCGACCTACGGTTGCAAAATGAACACTGCCCTCAAAGCACTCCAACTCAAAGCCAGACACCAAGTCTATACCCTATTCTCAGGACACAACCTCTCAAATCTGCATGGTGAAGGCTATGACTTTGCAGAGCTTCGAGAGTACCAAATGGGAGATGATATCCGCAAAATAAACTGGATGATCTCTGCAAAGCTTGGCAAGCCTTATATTAAGGAGCTTCATGCCAACCGTGAGCTCTCCGTTGTCGTTGCTACGTTCATGGATGGAAGCTTGTATTTTGGCGCCAAAGACAGCAATAAGGTAGACGCCAAACAGCAGAAGCTAACTGAAGTAGCCACACTCCTAGGCTACGCTGCAGAGCAAAACCATGATCTTTTTACAGGTATCAGCTATACACAAGAGCTGACATACGCGACTCCACCCACTAAACAACGTT
>JALWVW010000190.1 GCA_027079365.1 Campylobacteraceae bacterium
GCAATATCATCAAAAATGTCAAGAGCGTAGTAGTCCCCAACAGTGGAGGCATGGTGGGTATAGAAGTCTCGGCAGTGATGGGCTTTATGTTTGGTGATGCAAGCAAAGATCTGATGGTGATCAATGATATCACTGAGGCACAGATGGTACAGGTGAGAGCATTTATGGAGGCCGCGACGATTGAAGTCGTACATGTGGATACGCCGGAGAAACTGTATATCGAAGTAGAACTCTACAGTCATGAACGCTGCGGTAGTGTAGAGATCAAGCACTTCCATACTAATATTACCAAGATCAAACGGGACAAAGGTGTGCTCCTCTCTCAGCCCTGCAATGACAAGGTATTTAATACACCAGAAGAAGAGCGAAGCCTATTGAGTATTCGGATGATCTATGAACTGGCAAAAGTGATCGACCTAGAGCGTATCGAACCACTGATGTCCAAAGTCATTATACTTAATTCCCGTATTGCAAATGAGGGCCTGGCAGGGAACTATGGTATCAATATTGGCAGTGTGATTCGAGAGCATATAGAGAATGGCTTTTATGGTGATGATATCCGAAACCGTGCTGCCTCTTTTGCAGCAGCGGGCAGTGATGCTCGAATGAGCGGCTGTGATCTTCCGGTGATGACCACCAGTGGCAGTGGCAACCAGGGAATGGCGGCTTCTCTGGCACTGATTGAGTACGCGAGGTTCTTTGAAAAGGAGAGAGAGCAGCTCATTCGGGCATTGTTCTTCTCTCATCTGAGTACAGTACATATCAAGACCAATGTTGGAAGACTCTCTGCCTACTGTGGGGTGATCTGTTCTGCTGCAGCAGTGAGCGGTGCACTTTGTTTTATGGAGGGACATGGGTTTGATGTGGTTTCGCATGCCATCGCCAATACACTGGGTGATGTCTCTGGTATCATCTGTGATGGTGCGAAAGCCTCTTGTGCCATGAAGATCTCTACGACGATCTATGCAGCGTTTGACTCCTATCTGCTGGCAACACATGGAGAGTATATGCATGGTGGTGACGGGATCATTGCCAACGATATAGAAAAAACACTGGAGCATGTAGGAAAGTTGGCAGGAGATGGCATGAAGATCACAGATGAAGTCATCATCGATATCATGAGCCATAATTATAGAACCCTCTGAACAAGAAACTGGGTATAATACAAAAAATATCCGAGCAGCAATCACATCGGTTTGAATTAAAAGGTTAAATATGTTTGTAGATAGTGTAGAATTAACGATCACTTCAGGAAAAGGTGGGGCAGGGTGTGTCTCGTTTTGGACAGAGAAGTTTGTTACAAAAGGTGGCCCAGATGGGGGTGATGGCGGAAGAGGCGGTTCAGTCTTTTTCAAAATAGACAACAACACCGATACCCTCTCTGCCTTGAGAGGCAAGCGGGTTATCAAGGCCGAAAACGGACGCC
>JALWVW010000191.1 GCA_027079365.1 Campylobacteraceae bacterium
TCTACCCCGGCAAAGTGTGCTGTGGTAGAGCCATCTTTGAACTCTGCGAGGGCATGGATCATGGATTTCTTTTCGATCACTGCATCGATGTTGGAGGTACCAAAGAGCCACTTGGCTTCCAGCAACTCAAAGAGTTTGTTGGTCATCGTGGCAGAGTCGATGGTGATCTTGTTTCCCATCGACCAGTTGGGGTGTTTGAGAGCATCGGTGAAGGTCGCATCTTTCATCGTCTCTACCTCCCAGTCTCTGAAGGCACCACCGCTGGCGGTAATATAAAGCTTGGAGAAAGGGCGTTCTCCCATGAGGTACCAGAGTCCGAAATGCTCACTGTCGATAGGGACAATATGCTCCATGTCGATAAACTCTCCTGCGACTACCAGAGATTCTTTGTTTGCCAAAGCTACTTTTTTGCCTAGCTCTATAGCTTTGAGGGTAGGGGCGAGTCCTGTGTAGCCGACCAGTGCATTGACGATCGTAGGACTCTGACACTGCTCCAATAATGCCAAGATACCTTCTGCGCCAGAAAATATATGGGGATGGTTGACCTGTGCTTTGTCAGAGGCATGGGCGATGGCAACATACTTAGGTTTGTGTATGGCGATCTGCTGGTTGAGCAGGTCGATATTGCGACCAGCGACCAGTGCTTCTATGGGGATATCATAGCGCTGGGCTATGAGGAGGGTGTTGACCCCGATCGAGCCTGTAGAGCCTAGGACAGCGATAGATGTTTTCATCTAGTATCCAAATGCCTGGAGCAATACATAGATCACTATAGAGGAAAACAGATATCCGTCGATACGATCTAGTGCGCCTCCATGACCCGGGAGGAATCTGCCGCTATCCTTGACGCCTGCATTTCGTTTGAGATAGCTTTCAAAGAGATCACCAAATACAGAACTGACAGAGGCAACTAAAGAGATGAACAATGCAGCAAAAAAGGAGATCTCCAGCAGTGAGCCTCCTGTCCATGCGCCAAGCAGTGTTCCTGCAGTGATGCCACCGACGACCCCTTCGAGGGTCTTATTGGGTGAAGTTTTGCAGAACGAGGTCTTGCCTATGGCTTTGCCGGTAAAAAAGGCGCCCACATCTGTCAATGCGACGATAATAAGCATCCAGACAAGTGCACCCATACCGTACTCCAGGTAGAGCATCCAGGAAAAGAGCATTCCCACAGTGGGGTAGAGGAGAGGGAGAAAGCCCTGTGGTTCTATCCTTCTCCAGTAGGCCAGTGATCCAGCAAATATTACCAGTGCAAACAGCAGCAGGTCGGATGGGTGAGGGTAGAACCCTGCTGCGATCCAGAGGAGTATTGCATAGAGAAAAAGCCGTGTCTCGGTCGTGTCAAATAGCTTGGTTGCCTCATAAAATGCCACGAAATAGACTGCGCCAAAAAAGAGCCAGGTGAGGAAATGGTTATCGATG
>JALWVW010000192.1 GCA_027079365.1 Campylobacteraceae bacterium
AATAAGTCGCACCAGTACAACGGATTTGTAGATAGTCGACCCTGAGAAAAAGCTAATTTCAATTTAACCTTTTACGCCAGGCAATTATTTTCCATAAAAACACAATTCAAAACTGCTGTAAAAAAGAGTTGGACTTCTCTCAGCCACTTCTTGAAGTTAAAAGCAGCCGCTGCAAGCATCAAATTGATACTATCGCCAACAGTTCCCTTGAGGAAATTGCGTATAAGCCGGTAATCTGATTTTAGGTGTCCAATGATTGGCTCAATACCTGCTCTTTTACGAAACCTTTTCCGAGCTTTTTGCCGTTGGTAAGGAGTCGCTCTCTTTCCAGATGGTTTAGGAATGAGGATTTCAGTTTCTCCTACCTTGCTTTTCCCACGATATCCTCTGTCGCAGATGACGACTTTGGGGCACTGGCCACGCAGTTCTGATGATTGACTGATTACCTCGACAAGTGTCTTGCTGTCATGGATGTTTTGGGGATGACTGACTGCGCCAACAATAATGCCACTGTTCTTAGTAACTGCGATTGATGCCTTAGCGCCAAACTCATATTTCTTATGAGCTTTGCCTTTTCCAATGCAGTAGACCTCTGGCTCATGGATACTATAAATCTTCTGTGAACTATTCCGTTGTTGCGCCAAGACCTTATCAAATATCTCAAACAGATCTGAATAGCCCCGAAAAGCATCAACCGGTAATTTGCGCTTTAATTCTCTGGTGAGTCTGCCGGCGATTGTCTTTAGCTTTCGTGCTGCTTTTCTGGCTTTCTTGTAATTCTTTGGATGATTTCGAAACCGTTGAGCCAGGATCAGTTGCTTCAACGTACGGCTGTAGGTTTGACGAAGCTTCAATCCTTCTTTTTTTGCAATTGCTACACAATTCTTTGATATTCGCTCGTGAAGCTTGGTGTCTGTTGGAAATGTAATATTCTTTTCCTGGACTGTGCTGTCGATCAACAGCTCATATTCCCTCGCTTTAGCCCCATGCAACTCAATAGAAACCTGCAGGATCTTTTCAACCCCTTTTTCACCTATTCTTTTGCGAAAAAGCACGAGGTCTGTTGGGTGGCAAGGTAATTTCCACTGGAGAAATGCCTCTCCACAAAAGTACTGATAGTAGCCATTTTCAACCCACCTTGCGACCACAGACTCATCAGAAAGATTGCGAAGTTGTTTCAAAATAAGCAATCCAACCATAAGACGAATTGGATGTGCATTTCTACCTACGGTTGAGTAGAGCCCTGTGAACTCATCTTCAAATGTATCCCAGGGGATTTGATCCCCTAAACGATAAATGGGATGCTTAGGGTTTAGCTGATCTGCGAGTCTTTGATTAAACATATCCAGTTGTCGATGATCTGGGCTTTTTCCTTTCATGTTTCGCCTCAAAAGAGTGTTTGATATTGCAAGGTTATGAGAG
>JALWVW010000193.1 GCA_027079365.1 Campylobacteraceae bacterium
TGAGGGTAGGTGAGTGAGAGGATTTCATGCTTTTTTTGGGTTCCCATAACAAGCACTTCTTGGTCTGTGGTTAGCGTGCCTTCATAGACTCTCACCAGCGCCAAAGCACCAAGGTAGTTATCAAACCAAGAGTCATAGATAAGGGCTTTGGTCGGGGCTTCACTATCTCCCGTAGGGGCTGGGATACGGTCTATGATAGCGTCAAGAAGTTCTGTGATACCTTCTCCTGTTTTTGCACTGGTATGGATAGCCTCTGAACAGTCTATACCTATGGTGTTTTCAACTTCATCTTTTACTCTCTGTGGATCAGCAGCTGGAAGGTCTATCTTGTTGATAACAGGCACAAGTTCTAGGTCATTTTCTAAAGCGATATAAACATTGGCGATAGTTTGCGCTTCCACGCCTTGTGAAGCATCGATGATAAGCAATGCCCCTTCAGAAGAAGCCAGTGAGCGACTTACTTCATAAGAAAAATCCACATGACCAGGAGTGTCGATAAGGTTTAAGATATAAGTTTGTCCGTCTCTTTTATAAGTAAGCCTAACGCTTTGGGCTTTTATCGTGATACCGCGCTCTTTTTCGATATCCATCGTATCCATCATCTGCGCACCCATCTGTCTATCTTCGACCGCGCCACACTCTTGGATGAGTCTATCTGCCAAAGTGCTTTTTCCATGGTCGATATGGGCGATGATAGAAAAGTTTCTGATAAATTCCTGCATCTAGCTAAAAAGTCCGTTGACACTTTCGTTGTGGTAGATGCGTCTGATGACTTCTGAAAAGAGATGGGCTACTGAAAGTACCGTGATTTTTTCATTTTCTTGACTAAGTGGGATGGTGTCTGTGACGACAAGTTCATCTAACTCACCGTTTAAGATTCTATCATGTGCAGGTCCTGAAAGAACAGGATGCGAACAAAATGCCATGACCGAAGTCGCGCCATTTTTCTTCAAAGCCGCTGCTGCTTTGACAATAGTCCCTGCTGTATCTATCATATCGTCGATGAGGATGACATCTTTGCCTTCTACATTTCCGATGATGTTCATCACTTCTGCTTCATTGGCTTTTTCGCGTCTTTTATCGACGATGACTATCTCTAGCCCCATGTTTTTAGCGAAGTTTCTCGCCCGTGCAACACCCCCGATATCTGGACTTGCGATGATAGGATTTTTAAGGTTTTTACGGCGCACATAGTCGGTAAAGACGATAGAACCATAGAGGTTATCTACGGGGATATCAAAGAAGCCTTGGATTTGCCCTGCGTGAAGGTCAAGTGTCACGACTCTATCGATGCCCGCTGTCTCAAAAAGATTTGCTACAAGTTTGGCAGAGATAGGTACACGGGGGGCGGCTTTTCTATCTTGGCGTGCATACCCAAAGTAGGGGACGATAGCGGTGATAGAGTTGGCAGAACT
>JALWVW010000194.1 GCA_027079365.1 Campylobacteraceae bacterium
AAGCTTGCCAAATCTCTGGATGAGGTCAGGACACTCGCAGATGAGATACTCGGTATGACCCTGGTGACACATCAGACGGGTCCCGAAGGAAAGCTGGTCCAAAAAGTGTATATTGAGGAGGGTGCTGATATTAAAGATGAGCTCTATCTCTCCGTAGTTTTGGATCGTGCGGCTGAGATGCCGATCATTATGGCCTCTACCGAAGGCGGTATGGATATCGAAACCGTAGCAGCCAAAACACCTGAGAAGATCATCAAAGTGGCCGTAGATCCTACGATCGGTTTTCAGGGTTTCCATGGCAGAGAGTTGGTCTTTGGTCTGGGAATTACGGACAAGGATGAGCAGAAGAAAATGATACAGTTTGCTTCCAAGCTCTACACGCTCTATATGGAAAATGATGCAGAGATGATCGAAATCAACCCTCTTATCAAGACAGGTACCGGTGACTTTCTCGCACTAGATGGCAAGATGGGATTTGATGATTCTGCACTTGGCAGACACCCAGATATCGAAGCGATGAGAGATCTCAGTGAAGAAGATCCAGATGAGAGAGAAGCTGCGCAGTATGGGCTTAGCTATATTGCACTTGATGGTGAGATCGGATGCATGGTCAATGGTGCCGGGCTTGCCATGGGCACGATGGATACGATTAACTACATGGGCGGCACACCGGCGAACTTCCTGGATGTAGGTGGCTCTGCCAATGCTGAGACTGTCGCCAAAGGTTTTGAGATCATTCTGAAAAACCCCAAGGTCAAGGCGATCTTTGTCAATATCTTTGGAGGTATCGTACGATGTGACCGTATCGCCAACGGTATCTTGGAAGCAACCAAGATGGTAGATGTCAGCGTGCCAGTCGTTGTGAGACTAGATGGTACCAATGCAGCAGAAGCAGCGGTGATCCTGGACAATGCCAATATCGATAATATCATTTCAGCAACAGACCTTGGCGATGGTGCCAAAAAAGCGGTTGCAGCAGCAAAAGGAGCGTAAATATGTCAATTCTAGTCAATAAAGATACCAAAGTTATCGTACAGGGATTTACAGGCAAAGAGGGCACTTTCCACGCGGAGCAGTGTCTGGCATACGGGGATAATATTGTAGGTGGCGTGACACCCAACAAAGGTGGACAGACCCATCTCGGTAAGCCTGTGTTTAACACCGTAGCAGAAGCCGTAGCAGCAACTGGCGCGACAGTCTCTATGGTATTCGTACCACCTGCATTTGTAGGAGATGCGGTCATGGAGGCAGCCGATGCAGGTATTGAACTGGCAGTGATCATTACCGAAGGTGCCCCTGTCAGAGATATGCAAAAAGCCAAAGCCTATGCCGTCAAACATGGCATGATGACCATAGGGCCAAACTGCCCGGGCATCATCACTGCAGAAGAGTGCAAGATCGGTATCATGCCGGGTAATATCTTCAAAAAGGGCAATGTAGGCTTGATCTCCAAATCCGGTACGCTGACTTATGAGGGTGCCAACCAGGTCTGTAATGTAGGCTACGGTATCACCACCGCAGTCGGTATCGGTGGAGACCCAATCATCGGATTGAGCTATAAGCAGTTGCTCCCCATGTTTGAAGCAGATCCAGAGACAGAAGCAATCGTAATGATCGGTGAGATCGGTGGTGACCTGGAGATTCAGGCGGCTAAGCTCATCAAAGAGCAGATCACCAAGCCAGTCGTTGCCTTCATTGCAGGACAGACAGCCCCAGCAGGCAAGCGCATGGGGCATGCAGGTGCGATCATCTCAGGCAGTGCAGGTACGGCCAAAGAGAAGATGGATGCACTTGAAGCCGCGGGCGTCAAAGTGGTCGTCTCTCCAGCCGAGATCGGTGAAGCGGTCAAAGAGGTACTCTCCAAAAAAGCCTAATTTATTATATTCTTCACAAGGAATGCATAGTGATATGCACTCCTTGCTCCTCTTTTTTAGCTAACCACGCACCTATTGGGTATTGCCACATTTTGTTACAGGAATATATTTTTTTGATACTTATTTGGCATTTACATTTTTCTTACATTTTTTTATATTATGCTTGGTGTGAACTTAATTTAAAGGAGAAATGATGAAGAATCATATCAGCAAGATATGTAAAAGCGTGGTATTTGCGTCATGCTTGATAACAGGTTTTACGACAAGTACATTTGCAGGCAGTGTGGAGTCTATACACTTTTTGATTCCAGGCGGTGCGGGTGGCGGCTGGGATGGTACAGCCAGAGGTGTAGGCGAGGCACTCAAAAAATCGGGTCTTGTCTCAAAAACTTCTTTTGAAAATATGTCAGGCGGAGGCGGCGGTAAAGCCATTGCTCATATCATAGAAACCGCTGCAAAACAAAAAAATACCATGATGGTCAACTCAACCCCTATTGTCATACGTTCACTGCAGGGGGTATTTCCCCAGTCTTTCCGTGACCTTTCATTGATCGCGTCTGTTATAGCGGATTATCAAGTACTGGTGGTCAAGCCAGACTCAAAATTTAAAACATGGGATGATGTAAAAAAGGCGTTTAAAGCGGATCCAAAGTCTGTGAAAATTGCAGGAGGAAGTAGCCGAGGCAGTATGGATCATTTGGTTGCAGCTCAGATATTTCAAGCAGCAGGTGGGGACCCAAAAGCAGTGAGATATGTTCCCTATGATGCAGGAGGAAAAGCCTTGGCGGGTCTTCTGACTGGTGAGGTAGATCTGCTTTCTACGGGGTTTGGAGAAGTGTTGGAGAAGCATAAAAAAGGCCAGGTCAGGATCATCGGTGTAAGCTCTGAAAAACCTATCGATGGTATCCCTTCTTTTAAAAGTATGGGAACAGATGCATTTTTTGCAAACTGGAGAGGCTTCTTTGGGGCACCCAATCTTCCCAAGGAGAGAATTGATGCGCTTAATGAAGTCCTGAAAAAGATGTATGATACACCAGAGTGGGAAGCTGTGAGATCGAGAAACGGGTGGACGAATCTCTATCAACCCGGTGAAAAATTTAAAAGTTTCTTGGAAACCCAGGAAAAAACTATCGGAAGTCTCATGAAAGATCTGGGCTTTCTATAAAAACACAGGAGAGAGTTTTCTCTCCTTCATAAGGGTATCTCTAATAATAGGTGATACCCATAAGGAGTGTATGATGACAAAGAGTCGTGCGGGATCTCTTTTTTTCTTGCTTTTTTCAATGATCTACTTTTATCAATCCTTTGCTATTCGACTTTTGCCTGGTTCTCACTATGAGGCAATGACAGCAAGAACATTCCCCTATTATTTGGGATTATTTGGTATATTTCTTTCATTGATAATTCTGGTACTTTCTTATGTAAAGAAGAGCGAAAATGATTATTTTGACTGGGAAAACCTGAGAACTTTTGACTTTAGAAAAGGGTTGTATTTTGTTTTGGCAATGCTGCTTTATGGATACACTATCCGTACATTGGGATTTATGATATCAACCATTATCTTTTTGGTCATTGGTTTTATGATATTGGGCGAGAGACGTATCAAAGTGATTCTGCTGACATCCGTGGGTGTGAGTGTGGTGTTCTGGTTCTTGTTGACACAAGTACTTGGAGTCTATATTCAACAAGGTATCATTTTTGATTATATCTTAGGAGCACAATCATGATGGAGGGTATTTACGAAGGTGTGAGCACAGCGCTGAGTCTCTATAACATTATGATGGTCACTGTGGGTGCATTTGCAGGTACCTTTATTGGTATGTTGCCAGGACTGGGGCCCATATCAGCTATCGCGCTGATGATCCCTATTACCTACGGTATGGAACCATCTTCGGGTCTCATTTTAATTGCAGGGGTTTATTATGGGGCGATCTTTGGAGGGTCTACTTCTTCTATATTGATCAATGCACCAGGCGTGGCAGGAACCGTTGCCACAGCCTTTGATGGCTATCCCATGGCCAAACAGGGTCATGCAGGCAAAGCACTTGCTATTGCTGCGTACTCGTCATTTACAGGAGGCACGATAGCAGCCATTTTTTTGCTTTTTGCAGCCCCGGCACTGGCAAAAGTCTCACTGAGTTTTCAGTCCTCTGACTACTTTGCTTTAATGGTCTTAGGACTTACCGCTGTAGCTGCGTTTGCAGGGAAAGGAAATTTTCTCAAGGCAGCTATTATGACCATATTTGGATTGATGTTAGCCACAGTGGGTACAGATGCAGACTCAGGTGTCTCTCGGTATACCTTTGGCAATCTTGACCTCATAGATGGTATCAGCTTTTTACTTTTAGCCATGGCCGCATTTGCACTCTCTGAAGCACTGATGAATGTCATAGAAAATAAAAAAATGACCAAAGCAGAGGAGGAGGCTCTCAAAAAAGATATAGGAAGTCTAAAAATCTCCAAAGAAGAAGTGAAGGAGATGATCCCTGTGGTGGGGAGGTCTTCGGTACTTGGATTCTTTGTAGGTGTTCTGCCCGGTGCTGGTGCTACGATTGCCTCTTTTCTGGCTTACGGGATGGAGAGAAGTTTGGCAAGTGCCAAAGAGAAATTAAAATTTGGCAAAGGAAGTATCAAAGGATTGGCCGCACCAGAAAGTGCAAACAATGCTGCGTGTTCAGGCTCTTTTGTGCCACTCTTGACACTGGGTATCCCAGGTTCAGGTACAACCGCAGTGATCTTAGGAGCATTGATCTCCTATGGTATCCAACCGGGTCCGACACTCTATACAGAGCAGCCTGCTTTGTTCTGGTCTGTTATTATCTCCATGTATATCGGTAACATTGTCTTGCTCATACTGAACCTACCACTGATCCCTTATATCGCCAAATTGCTAGCGATGCCAAAAGAGATATTGACGCCACTGGTTATCTTTTTCTCGCTGATTGGGGTCTATCTGGTGACATTTAATACCTTTGATATCTATATGATGATTGTTTTTTCTATTGTTGCTGTCTTCTTACGCTTGATTGATTACCCAATGGCACCTATGATACTAGGGTTTATCTTGGGTGGTATGATGGAAAATAATCTAAGACGCGCATTAACCATCAGCGATGGATCTTTAAACTTTTTATGGGAGAGACCTATTACGGCAACTATCTTAGGGGTTACTATCCTTATGCTAGTCTATCCACTCATTGGACAGCTATTTTCAGCTAAAATAAAAGAAGAGAATAGATAGAAAAGTGAGAGATTGTATGGTCTAGTATCACTTGAAAGAGGTGAAATGGTGAACAGCACATTTAAAGACTTTACCATATTGTATATAGAAGATGA
>JALWVW010000195.1 GCA_027079365.1 Campylobacteraceae bacterium
GGAGACCAACATCGCCTTTATCGATGTACCCGGACACGAGAGACTGATCAAAAACATGATCGCAGGCGCCTTTGGATTTGATGCTTCGCTGGTCGTCGTCGATGCCAATGAGGGGATCATGCCACAGACCCATGAGCACCTAGAGATCCTCAACCTGCTGGGCGTGCCCCATATCCTCATCGCCCTGACCAAGAGTGACCTGGTCACAGAAGCACAGCTCACCCAGAGAGAGGCAGAGCTACGGGAGTACATGGAGGGCTTTGGCAACCTGCACCTCTACGATATCCTGCCTACCAGCATCCATCAGCCCGAGACGATAGAGAAGCTCAAAGAAGCACTCTTTACACTACCGCTGCGCGCCAAGCAGGAGGATGGGCTCTTTCGTTACTATATCGACCGTAGCTTCTCTATCTCCGGGGCTGGTACGGTGGTCACGGGTACGGTGCTGGACGGCAGTGTCAAGGTAGGCGATCGCCTCACTGTCGCAGAACTGGGCAAAGAGGTACAGATACGCAATATCCAAGTCCATGAGACAGATAGAGAGATCGCCACCGCCTCACAAAGAGCTGCTCTAAACCTCCAAAATGCAAAATTCAATCTCAAACGAGGCCATCTGCTCACCCGCAAAGGCTTCCTGCGAGGATTCCAGAGCATCGATGTCTGGGTCGAGGCGATCAGCGGACATGAGCTCCGACACAACAGCACGGTCATCTGCTTTGTCGGTACCAAGCAGGTCGAAGCCAGAGTCTTGCTCTATGCAGAAGAAGAACAGATACAACAAGGCTTTGTCAAACTGAAGTTCAAAGAGAAGATGTTCTTCGTCTATGGAGAGCCTTTCGTGCTCAGTCTCTCAGGAAGAGTAGTCGCTGGTGGAAAGGTCATCAACCCTATCGATGACCCCATCAAGAAACGCTTCAAACTCCCCCTGCTCACTGCACTCAAAGCACAGGATTTTCAGCAGGCATTTGCACTCCTTGTCTCCACGCACAAACGGGGGTTTGGACTCATCTCTTCCAACCAGAGATTTGGACTCAATCACGAGGCAGCATTGGAGATCGCCTCAGCGCTAGAGAGTGTCTTTGTCGATGAGAAGGAGCTGGTAGTTTACCCCTTGGATATTCTCGAAGAACTCTCTGGGTCTATTGCAGATATCTACAGTAAAAACCAGTATGCCCTCCTCTCTGCCAAGTCTATTGCACTCAAAACCAAGTGGGCAAGTGAGGGACTGGTGGGGCAGATATTAGAAAATATGGTAGCAGATGGTATTTTGAAATATGAAAATGGTATCTATAAAAATGCTGCCATTGTCATCGATGATATCTCCACAATGATATTAAATAATATATACGAAATATTGGGTACTGGTGGCATCACACCTGAAGCACCCTACAATATCTATGACCGTCTCGACCTAGACCGCAAGATGGGAGATAATGCCCTCAAAAAGCTCACAAAGTCTCGCAAGGTAGTCAGGCTGGCGCACAACCTCTTTGTCACTTACGAGAACCTCCAGTCTCTCATGGCACATCTCAAAACCATCATCCGCAACGAAGGCTATATAGAAATCGCAAACTTCAAAACCCACTACCCTGATCTCAGCCGCAAATATCTCATCGCCTACCTGGAGTATCTCGACAAACAAAGTGGTATCAAGACAGAAGGCAATAGGAGGTCGTTCTAGTGCAAACAGAAACCCTGGTAGAGGATGCTCTGCTTCTGGTAGAGCAGAACTTCTATTTCCTGCATGCGGGTGCGTTTTTTGATGCAGTGTCGCGTCAAACAGATCTGAGCCAGCACTACGATCCTCGCATCTACAAAAAATTTGATGACAGTAGCGCCTATCTCTTCAATCCTGCCATTATACAGGAAGTGATGGAGGATGCTGCGCAGATACCACCCCATCAGCCTACTCTGTTTGAATACTTTATCGAGCTCAATGCTATCCGTGGTATCTGCATGGCACTGGTAGAAGCGGTCAAGCTGGAGAGCCCCTTCAGGGAGTACATGAAACAGAAACTGGGCAGCCATTTTGAGGACTTTATCGATATCGTCTCCTTCATCCGCAATGTGCTCTCTCACAATATCCATGCAGAGATCAGACTGGACGAGAAGGACTTCAAAGGCACCAGAGAACGCATCCTGCGTATGCGCAGAGACCCTGATGTACATTTTCGTCTGGACTACAGTATGGATCTTCCTGAGATCGGTACACCCGTAGAGGGCTATGGCTTTTCCTGTCGCGTAGACTTTGCTTCGCTGGAGGTGGGTATGCCCTTTTTGGAAGTGATACCACAGATGACACTGATGAAGCTTGGAGAGCTCTGTTTCAATTTCACTGTGGGGTATCGCTTGGATACCTCTCCTGCGCACCTTTCTCTTGGTACGGAAGCAGAGACCCAACTATGACACTCCTGGATATCGCAGGCCTAAGCACTGCTATGCTCCTACTTGCGATCTCACCAGGCCCTGGCGTACTGGCTACTGTCTCCAAAGCACTGAGCACAGGATTTACGCGTACCATTCCTCTGATACTGGGTATTGTGTTGGGAGATCTGCTCTTCTTGCTTTTTGCTGTCTATGGGCTCTCTTTTGTTGCAGAGAGTTTTCATGAGGTTTTTGTATGGATCCGTATTGCCGGAGCACTCTATCTGATAGGCCTGGGAGTGACGCTGTGGCGCACCAAGGCAAAAGCACACACCGATCCCTTCCCCCATGCAACCAAACAAAGCTTTCTCTCCGGTCTCTCGATCACACTGGGCAATCCCAAGGTCATCCTCTTCTACCTCGGGTTTCTGCCTGCCTTTATCGACCTGGAGACACTCTCGGCCTATGATGTGCTAACCGTGTCTATCATCGTCTCCTCGATACTGGGAGCTGTCATGCTCTCCTATGCCCTCGTCGCCTCTCGCGCCAAAGCACTTTTCAAAAATGACAAAAGACAAACACTGCTACAGCAGATAGCCGGCACCGTCATGATTAGCGCAGGCGTGCTACTGCTAACCAAAAGCTAGTTTGTAAAAATACACCAAAGGATACCTATGACACAACAAGCATTTTATGAAGCCAAACTGGCTTATGAGACTGACTCTTGGGATCTCTCTGAGATGATCAAGGACGAAAGAGAAATTGTTGTCGTGGACACACGCTCTCCCGAGTTCTATGAGAAAGAGCATATCCCTGCTGCTATCAACCTGCCGCATCGCACAATGACACTAGAGAGTACGCAGGCACTAGACAAGTCCAAAACCTATATCACCTACTGTGATGGTATCGGATGCAACGCCTCTACCAAAGGTGCACTCAAACTCAGCATGCTCGGCTTTGATGTCAAAGAGCTGCTGGGTGGCCTGGACTGGTGGAAGAGAGACGGACACGAGAGCGAGGGGTCAGAAGGTACTGAGAGTACCGGAGTAAACTGCGGATGCTAAGAGAAATACTGCTAATTAATATTTATAAAAGGAGAGTGACATGAAAAAAACCGTATTGATCTTAAGTCTATGCTTATCCCTTGCAAGTGCTGAAAAATCTTCAAACCGCACCTGCTGGTCTTATGATACTGGGCAGCTACTGGCTCTAAAAAACCATACTTTTCCTGATGAGAAACCTGACTTGAGTTCAAAGATAGACCCTATAGAATCAGTATATATCTGGAAAAAGAAGAAGATCTCCGATGCAGAAGAAACCATAGCACTGGTCACAAAAGTATCAGGAAGAATCTATCGTCATAACTTTATTTTTTGTAGACAAAATGGGGAGGTAAAAGAGTGTGGAGGCGAATGTGACTCTGGACACTTTATGGTGGACAAGAAGATGCGTATCAAATTTGGACAGATAGATTTTGACGAAGAGATTGATGGCAAAGAACCTAGAACCATTTTGGAACTCAGGGGAGCAAAAGAGGAACAGTGGATAAAAAGTATCAAAGTACGCTGTCCCGAGTATGTCATAGAGGGGTTGCATGTATGCTATGACCATAAAAAGACGAAAGAAAGTGTCAGGTATTATGGTTGTGTCCGTTCCAAAAAAAGCTGTAAAAGTATAGGAAAAAAGCATTTTGGAAGGTATGGCGATGACGGTGCGGCTGAATCTGCTTTTTACAGATGTGAACAGAATAGACCAAACAGAAACTGAAGTAGTGAAAATATTTTGAAATAAAGATCTGCATAACTTGGAGAGAAAATAATGAAAAAGAGTGCTAGGCGAAACGGCTATCTCTACAAAGCAATGTTCGACAGAAGAGTTCTGGGAAGTATTGCCGGAACTTTTTTTAAGGTGGCTGGACTGCTTACTCTCTATTTTTTCGGACTTTATACTATTTTTGCCACACAGACAGTCACAGGCGATCAGAATATCGGCGAAATCACCATGACGGTGCTGCTGCTCTTTTTGTCATGGTATGTGATTTTTGCCTATCTGCCGTTTTTTCTTTTTTTGAAAACGACCTATACTTCCTCTCGGTACCTCACACCACTTGCCAAGCTGTATGGCAGTGTACTTTCCGGAGTTGATCACACTATAGAGAAAAGAGAGAAACTCAAAATAGGGTTTTATCTGTTTGCAGCAACTGCTTTTTTACTGGTTATCGCTGTTCTGTTTTTGAAAAAAGCACCTTATATGCTAGTGATTGGTCTCGTGCCTTTTTATGTAATGGTCTATTTAAACTGGATCAAGGGACTCTATCTGGCTTTGGGAGAGAGCTTCAGTATCCACTATACACAAAACAGACAAAGATACATAAAGCGTGCTACAAGGCTGATGCTACTCATGCATATTCCGATCTTCTGGTTCTTTCAGCCCTGGGTACTACAGAGTTTGGCTGATATCTATTTTCAGGATACACAGGATGATGTGCCAGAGCACTCCAGGTAAAGCAAATGGTACTTGCCATTGATCAATAATGATAACGACAAGAAACTACCAAGATACTCTCTTCAAATACTTCATAGACCAAACGATGTTCTTGGGTGATGCGTCTCGACCAAGTACCTGCCAACTCATGCTTGAGTGGTTCTGGTTTGCCTAGTCCATCAAAAGGGTTTCTTTTTATGTCTTGCAATAGCGCATTGATCTTCTTGAGTATTCTTTTATCTGTTGATTGCCAATACAGATAATCCGACCATGACTTTTCGCCAAAAATCAGCTTCATTCGATAAGTTCTCTTTCAGTACCCCTGCCTGCTCGCAACTCAGCTAT
>JALWVW010000196.1 GCA_027079365.1 Campylobacteraceae bacterium
TCAGCCGCAAAATAAAATAGAGCTAGGAGAAAGAAATGGCTAAAGAAAAATTTGAACGAACCAAACCGCATGTCAATGTGGGTACTATTGGTCACGTAGACCACGGTAAAACAACATTGACTGCTGCGATCACAGCGGTTCTTGCAACCAAGAATGACTCGGCATTTATGGATTATGATGCAATCGATAATGCTCCAGAAGAGAGAGAAAGAGGAATTACGATTGCTACTTCTCATGTAGAGTATGAGACAGAGAACAGACACTATGCGCATGTTGACTGTCCAGGTCACGCTGACTATGTGAAGAACATGATTACAGGTGCTGCCCAGATGGATGGTGCGATTCTTGTTATTGCTGCGACGGATGGCCCAATGGCACAGACAAGAGAGCATATCCTTCTTTCTCGCCAGGTAGGTGTTCCTTACATCGTTGTATTCTTGAACAAAGAAGATCAGCTTGATGATGAAGACAAAGAAGAGATGCTTGAGCTCGTAGAGATGGAAGTGCGTGAACTTCTTGAAGAGTATGAATTTCCAGGAGACGATACGCCAATCATCGCTGGTTCTGCATTCCAAGCACTTGAAGAGGCAAAAGCAGGCAAACTCGGTGAGTGGTCTGAGAAGATTATTAAACTGATGGACGAAGTAGATACTTATATCCCAGAGCCAGAGAGAGATATCGATCAGGATTTCTTGATGCCTATCGAGGATATCTTCTCTATCCAGGGTCGTGGTACTGTTGTTACAGGTAAGATCGACAGAGGTCAGGTCTGTGTAGGTGACTCTATCGAGATCGTAGGTATCAAAGATACTCAGACAACAACAGTCACTGGTGTTGAGATGTTCCGTAAGGAGATGGACTGTGGTCAAGCCGGTGATAACTGTGGTGTCCTTATCCGTGGTATCGAGAAAGAAGCAGTACAAAGAGGTATGGTTCTTTGTAAGCCAGGCTCTATTACTCCACACATTAAGTTTGAAGGTGAGGTATATATCCTTACTAAAGAAGAGGGTGGTAGACATACACCATTCTTCAACAACTATAGACCTCAGTTCTATATAAGAACAACAGACGTAACTGGTTCAGTAACACTTCCAGAGGGCACAGAGATGGTTATGCCAGGAGACAATGTTAAAGTTGTTGTTGAGCTTATTGCGCCAGTTGCACTTGAAGAGGGTACTAGATTTGCTATCCGTGAAGGTGGTAGGACCGTTGGTGCTGGTGTTGTATCTAAGGTTATCGAGTAGACCCTACTTGCAAGCCTAGAACAACCACAAGGGATTACCCCTACGGGGTTATTTTGTAGGGGTACCTCTTTGTAGGTACCTTGAAATACAGGAGATAGCATGAGAGAAACAATTCACCTTGGATGTGAGAAGTGTACAAGAAGAAATTATCACACAACCAAGAATAAAAAAACCACCACAGGCAAACTAACATTGAAAAAGTATTGCAAATGGTGTCGAGCACACACTGAACACAAAGAGATGAAGCTCTAGTAGGCTTCTATCTCGTTGTGTGTCCAAGCTTTAGGCCAATAGCTCAGTTGGTAGAGCACTGGTCTCCAAAACCAGGTGCCGGGGGTTCGAGTCCCTCTTGGCCTGCCATAATAAAAGGTACATACATGGGAAAATTAACAAAATTATTTAGAAACGCAAGAATCGAATTAGATAAAGTTATCTTTCCAACAAAAGTTCAAGTACGACAGGCATTTGTAGCGGTACTGCTGGTTGTTACAGTAATATCTATATTTTTAGCACTGGTTGATATGACGATGTCAGCTATCGTTTCATCTACATTATAAGGAAGCGCACAGATGGCTTATCAATGGTACGCAATACAAACCTACTCAGGCAGTGAAAAATCTGTGAAAGCAGGCATAGAGCAATTGGCAAAAGATTATGGTCTCGAGGATAAAGTGGAGCAGGTCGTTGTTCCTACCGAAGAGGTTATTGAAGTTAAAAATGGTGAGAAGAAGATCACGGAGCGGACACTCTATTCAGGGTATGTATTTGCCAGTGTTGATCTTGATACAGATCTTTGGCACAAGATACAGAGCCTACCTAGAGTATCTCGGTTCATTGGAGAACAAAAGACGCCAACAGCATTAACGGATGCCGATATCAAAGTGATTTTGGAGAAGATGGAAAACCAAGGTGCCCCTCGTCCAAAAGTCGACTTTGAAACAGGCGAGATGGTACGTATTGTTGATGGGCCATTCGCAAACTTTACTGGTATGGTTGAAGAGTATGATCTTGACCATGGCAAGCTGAAGTTGAATGTATCCATATTTGGCCGAAATACACCGGTTGAGATCCTCTATACGCAGGTAGAGAAGATCATATAGTCCTTGGCTCAAGACTTAAAAGGTGAGCCACTATCAATCTAACAGAAGGAAGTCAAAATGGCAAAAAAAATTGCTGAAAAGTTTAAGATGATGATTCCAGCAGGTCAAGCCAACCCGTCACCACCGGTTGGTCCTGCTCTAGGTCAAAGAGGTGTGAATATCATGGAATTCTGTAAAGCATTCAATGAGAAATCAAAAGACAAAATGGGTTTTAGAATTCCTGTAGTGGTCACTGTCTATGCAGACAAAAGTTTCACTATGGATCTCAAGCAGCCACCGGCAAGTGATCTTATTATGAAAGAAGCAGGCATTAAAAAGGGTACAGATAACCCTCTTTTGAACAAGGTAGCGACTATTTCTCAAGAGCAACTACAAAAAATTGTTGAACTTAAGATTGCAGATCTTAACACAGATGACAAAGAAGTAGCAGCAAAAATTATTGCTGGCTCATGCAGAAGTATGGGTGTAGAAATAGCAGAGTAAATCTTTTTACCACTTGAGATTTTAAAGAAAGTGGGAGCAAAATAAGCGGAGAAAACTATGGCAAAAAAAATAAGTAAGAGAACACAGACACTTCTGGAAAAGATTGATAAGACGAAAACATATAGTATCGAAGAGGGCATTGAGACTGCCAAAGATCTAAAATCGGCAAAATTTGACGAGACCTTTGAGGTAGTATTGCAGCTAAATGTTGACCCTAGGCATGCAGATCAAATGGTGAGAGGTTCCGTAGTCATGCCACACGGTACCGGAAAAAAAGTAACAGTGGCAGTTTTTGCCAAAGGTGAAAAAGTAGATGAAGCCAAAGCAGCTGGCGCTGACTTGGTGGATGCAGATGCATTGATCGAAGATATCCAGGCGGGTAATATTAACTTTGATACCGTAATCGCAACACCGGACATGATGGGTGTACTGGGGAAAGTGGCTAGAGTATTGGGTCCCAAGGGACTGATGCCTAACCCCAAAACGGGTACGGTAACAATGGATGTGGCTACTGCTGTTAAAAATGCAAAAAGCGGGCAGGTAAATTTCCGTGTGGATAAAAAAGGTAATATCCATGCAGGTATTGGTAAAGTAAGTTTTGGTATTGAGCAGCTTAAAGAGAATTTTATCGCATTTATGGAAAAGATCAATAAAGCGAAGCCAGCAAGTGCTAAGGGCAGATATATTAAAAGTGCTGCTGTCTCTTTGACAATGAGCCCTTCTGTCAAACTTGATACCACTGAACTGATGGAAATAAAGTAAGATTTTAACTAAAAATTAATCTTAGGTCTAAGACAACAGGGGCGAGAGCTTAATGAGCCCCTCTGAAAAGAGAGGCGTATCCGAAAGGAACCCTGTTGTAGGTCGAAAGGAGAAAAAATGACAAGAACTGAAAAAGAACAATTGGTTGCTGAAATGACTGCCGACTTCAAAGAAGCCGGTGCTGTCATTGTCTGTGACTATAAAGGTATGACTGTTCCTGATCTTGAGAGCGTCAGAGCAGACGCCAAAGCAGAAGGAAACAGTGTCAGAGTCATCAAGAATACACTTGCATCTCTTGCACTGAAAAATGCAGGATGTGACGAGCTGGCACTCTCTGAGACTAACCTTGTAATCTGGGGCGAAACTCAGGTGCTACCTTGTAAAATAGCAGATAAAGCAGCCACAGCTTTTAAAGGCAAGTTCTCAATCAAGACTGGTTTGCTTGAAGGCAAAGTAGCAGAGATCGAAACGATTAATGCTATGGCGAAGCTTCCGACCAGAGATGAGCTTATTGGTATGTTGCTTAATGTTTGGAATGCACCAGTACAGAACTTTACAATTGGTCTACAGGCATTGGCGGACAAAAAAGAAGCTGAGGCGTAATGGTGGTGAGAGCCATTGGGCTCTTGGTCGGGAATCTACTCCCTAATTTTATTTTGTAAACATATAGAAGGATATATTATGGCAACAACAAAAGAAGATGTATTAGAGTTTATCTCTAACCTATCGGTACTTGAGCTCTCCGAGCTCGTAAAAGAGTTTGAAGAAAAATTTGGTGTTACAGCACAGGCTACAGTGGTAGCAGCTGCTGGTGGCGCTGCTGCCGAGGCAGAAGAAGAGCAGACTGAATTCAATGTTGTACTTACTGATGCTGGTGCAAAGAAGATCAATGCAATCAAAGTGGTAAGAGCGATTACTGGTCTTGGCCTTAAAGAAGCAAAAGCTGCTGTTGAAGAGGCGCCTACCGTACTTAAAGAGGGCGTATCCAAAGAAGAGGCAGAGGAACTTAAAAAGCAAATTGAAGAAGCGGGAGCTTCTTGCGAGCTTAAATAAATATTTAACAAGAAGTATAGCAAATTTTGCTATACTTCTTGTTCATCAGTAAGATAGCTCTATGGACATAGTGACAAACTATTCAGAGACATTTCATACCCTCTCGTTATAGCTTTTTTGTATGCCTACAAACCAAATACATTGATGATATTTTGGCAATATGGCGGATATCTATCCTAACCCAGCACATTCACACCAACTAAACCAACAAAGGTTACCCAATGTTAAACTCCCTACATTCAGGAAATAGGCTTCGCGTTGACTTTTCTAAAACACCTCGTGAGATAGAAATACCCAACCTGCTCCAGCTCCATCAGAAAAGCTACGAGAACTTCCTCATGCTTGATGCCAAAGACAGATCAGGCAGCATCATCGAAAAAGTGTTCAAGTCCTCTTTTCCTATTCATGACCAGCAAAATAGAATCACACTAGATTATAAAGGTATTGAGGTTATCAAGCCAAAATATACAGTCAGAGAGTGTATGGAGAGAGGCTTGACCTACTCAGTTTCTCTCAAGCTCAATATTGCACTGACTATCTGGAACCGTGATGAGAAGACAGGGGAAAGGCTTGATCCTAAGGAGATCAAAGAGCAGGGTGTCTACATCAGGGACATACCCCTGATGACAGAGAGAACCTCTTTTATCGTTAATGGAGTAGAGAGGGTCATCGTCAATCAACTTCACAGATCGCCAGGTGTGATTTTCAAGGAAGCCGAGGCAACTACTATAGTAAACAAGCTGATCTATTCCTCGCAAATTATTCCTGACCGTGGATCATGGCTCTATTTTGAGTATGATGCCAAAGACATTCTTTATGCGCGTATCAACAAAAGAAGAAAAATACCTGTCACGATTCTCTTCAGGGCGCTAGATTACAGTAAAGAGGATATTATCAAGCTCTTTTACCCCACCAAAGAGATTACAATCAAAGACAACCGGTTTTTGGTGAAGTTCGATATTGCCGATGTGATTGGCAGGGCGGAACAGGATATCAAGGACATGGATGGTAATGTAATTGTGGCTGCAGGTAAACGTTTAACAAAGAAAAAAGCGGAGAAGCTGGCAGAAGAGGGACTGGAGTGGATCGAATACCCTATAGAGACATTGATGGAGCGCCATCTCGCTAAACCTGTGATCGATCAGGAGAGCGGTGAGGTACTTTATGATGTGGTAACAGCACTGGATGAGAACAAACTCAAGAAAATTATAGACAGCGGCATTAGTGTGATCACCATTGCCAATGACCTGGCAGAAGATACAGACAGCTCTATCATCAAGGCATTTATAGCAGATGGCGAGAGCCTAAGATTACTAAAGCAGACCGAAGGAATCGAGGATGAAAACCTTCTCTCTGCTATTCGTATCTATAAAGCGATGAGGCCAGGAGAACCGGTCACACCTGAAGCAGCAAAGAAATTTCTCAAGGAGCTTTTCTTTGATCCGGAGCGCTATGACCTGACAAAGGTTGGTAGAATGAAGATGAACCACAAGCTGGGATTGGATGTGCCTGAATACATTACAGTGCTGACCTCCGAAGACATTATCAATACGGTAAAATATCTGATCAAGGTTAAAAACGGGCAGGGGCATATTGATGACAGGGATCATCTCGGGAACCGCCGTATCCGCGCGATTGGCGAACTCTTGGGGAATGAGCTTCATAATGGCTTGATGAAGATGCAGAAGGCGATCCGAGACAAGATGCCTACTATCTCCGGGGCACTAGATGAGCTCATGCCACATGACCTGGTCAACTCTAAAATGATTACCAATACCATTCTGGAGTTTTTCTCTTCCGGACAGCTTTCGCAGTTTATGGATCAGACAAACCCATTGTCTGAAGTAACACACAAGCGAAGACTCTCTGCCTTGGGCGAGGGTGGACTAGTCAAAGAGAGGGCCGGATTTGAAGTACGGGATGTGCATCCGACACACTATGGAAGAATCTGCCCTATAGAGACACCAGAAGGTCAAAATATCGGCCTAATCAATACCTTGGCAACCTATGCCAAAGTGAATGAACTTGGTTTTATTGAAGCACCTTATAAGGTGGTTAAAGACAGACAGGTAACAGATGAGATTGTTTATATTACAGCGACACAGGAGGAGGACAAGATCATTGCTCCTGCATCCACTGCAGTAGATGAGAATGGCTATATTACCGAAGAGCTGATTGAGACCAGACACAATGGTAATATTGGGCTCAACGAATCATCAAAGGTTAACCTGATCGATATCTCTCCATTGATGATTTCTGGCTCTACGGCAGCACTGATTCCCTTCTTGGAGCACGATGACGCCAACCGTGCACTCATGGGATCAAACATGCAGCGCCAAGCGGTACCTCTAATCAAAACAGAGACACCCATGGTTGGTACAGGCATGGAGGCGATCGTAAGTCGTGATGCTTGGGAGTCTATCAAGGCAAAAAGAGCTGGAAAGGTCGAAAAAGTAGATGCCAAAGGTATCTATATCATGGGTGAAGACGAGACTGGTGTTTTCATTGACCATTATGGTCTGGAAAAGAATATGAGAACCAACCAAAATACTACATTTACCCAAACGCCTATTGCTAGACTGGGTCAAGAAGTGAAGGCAGGCGAGGTGATCGCAGATGGTCCTAACATGGATCAGGGTGAATTGGCGATTGGTAAAAACGCATTGGTTGCTTTCATGCCATGGAATGGATACAACTATGAGGATGCGATTGTCATCTCAGAAAAAATGATCCGTGAGGACACTTTCACCTCTGTACATATCTATGAAAAAGAGATAGAAGCAAGAGAGTTGAAACACGGAACAGAAGAGATCACTAGAGATATCCTCAATATCCGAGAGGATGAGCTACTTCATCTTGATGAGAGTGGTATCGTAGAGATTGGTACCTATGTTAAGCCAGGCATGATTCTGGTAGGTAAAGTATCACCTAAGGGTGAAATTAAACCTACACCAGAAGAGAGACTGCTCAGAGCAATCTTTGGTGAAAAAGCAGGCCATGTGGTGAACAAATCACTCTACTGTCCCGCTTCTATGGAGGGCGTGGTTGTAGATATCAAGATCTTTACCAAAAAAGGCTACAAAAGAGACGCAAGATCGATTAAAGCCTACGAAGAAGAACGGGCAAGACTAGACGGTGAACACCATGACCAACTTCTGATGATTGACAGAGAGGAGATGCTAAGGATTACTGCTCATCTCTCCAGTCATGAGCTTGTCTCAGATGTCACAGTCGCAGATACAGAGTATAAAGCCGGAGAGACACTTTCCAAAGAAACTATTGCAGGCATCAACAGATTTGCCCTCAAGAGTGTCACACAAGCGTATTCAGAAGCGGTTCAGAAAGAGTATGAGTCGATCAAAAACTATTTCCTGAAGCAGAAGAAAAAGCTGAAAGTAGCACACGAAGAGAAACTGGTAGTGCTTGAAAAGGATGATATTCTTCCAAGTGGTGTGACCAAGCTTGTCAAGATCTATATTGCAACAAAGAGAAAGCTCAAGGTGGGAGACAAGATGGCAGGGCGACACGGAAACAAAGGTATTGTTTCCAACATCGTTCCTGAAATCGATATGCCCTATATGGAAGATGGTACACCAGTAGACCTTATTCTCAATCCACTTGGGGTTCCTTCTCGTATGAACATTGGACAGATCTTGGAAGTCCATCTCGGACTGGTAGGCAAAAGACTGGGGGCGCAGATTCAGGAGATATTTGAGAGCAAGCAGGCTGATTTCGTACAACAACTCCGAAGCAAAATGATGGAGATTGCCAATATTGCCAAACTAATGAAGGTGAAGAATGAATTGGCAGAGATGAGCGACGAGGCACTGTTGGGGTATGCCAGAGACTGGAGCAAAGGTGTGAAGTTTGCGGCACCGGTTTTTGAAGCGCCTACGCAGGTAGAGTTTGATAAGCTGTTCGAACTTGCCAAGATAGACAGTGATGGAAAGATGGTGCTCTTCGATGGAAAGACCGGAGAGAAAATGACAGAGCGTGTCAATGTGGGCTATATGTATATGCTGAAGCTGCATCACCTGGTCGACGAGAAGGTACATGCGCGATCCACAGGGCCTTACTCGCTGGTTACACAGCAGCCTGTGGGAGGTAAAGCACTCTTCGGAGGCCAGAGATTTGGAGAAATGGAGGTATGGGCATTGGAAGCCTATGGTGCCGCCCATACGCTCAAAGAGATGTTGACTATCAAATCCGATGATGTAGAGGGGCGAGCCAGAGCCTATCGCGCGATCACCAAGGGAGAGAGTGTGCCGGCATCAGGTATTCCTGAGACCATGTTTGTCTTGACCAAAGAGCTTCAGGCTCTTGGATTAGACACTGAACTGTATGCAAAGAAAGAAGAGGGGACTGAAGATGAGTAAGCAATTGGAAAATTTGGTACCAATAGATATCAACAGCGAAGAGAAACCAAGAGACATAGAAGCATTGCAGCTGAGAGTTGCCAGTCCGGAGAAAATTCTCTCCTGGAGTTATGGTGAGGTAAAGAAGCCTGAAACCATCAACTACAGAACCCTCAAGCCAGAGAGAGACGGGCTCTTCTGTGCCAAGATTTTCGGTCCCATCAATGACTATGAGTGTCTGTGTGGTAAGTACAAGAAAATGCGCTACAAGGGCGTAGTATGTGAAAAGTGTGGTGTAGAGGTTACGAGCAAAAAAGTGAGACGGAACCGTATGGGGCATATTGATCTGGTGGCGCCTGTAGCACATATCTGGTATGTATCCTCTTTACCATCTAGGATCGGTATTCTCTTGGGTGTCAAGATGAAAGACCTTGAGCGCGTACTCTACTATGAAGCCTATATCGTCAAGAATCCTGGCGAAGCAAGCTATGATAGTGAGGGTAGCAACCCTGTGCAAAAAAATGATGTACTCAATGAAGAGCAGTACCAGATGATCTCACAGAGATTTGGTGATACTGGGTTTGATGCACGCATGGGTGGTGAGATTGTTAAGGAGTTACTAGGTGAACTTGATCTGGTAGAAATGCTTCAAAATCTGAAGGAAGAGATGGCAGCTACCAAGTCTGAGGCAAAAAGAAAGACCATCATCAAGAGGCTAAAAGTGATCGAGGCCTTTCTGCACTCTGGCAACCGCCCAGAGTGGATGATGTTGGATTATCTTCCGGTATTGCCACCTGATCTTAGACCATTGGTGAGTTTAGATGGAGGGAAGTTCGCGGTCTCGGATGTGAATGATCTTTATAGGCGGGTAATCAACCGAAACCAGAGACTGAAGAGACTGGTAGAGCTAGATGCCCCAGAAATCATTGTCCGAAACGAAAAACGGATGCTTCAAGAGGCGGTAGATGCACTTTTTGATAACGGGAGACGCAGCAATGCAGTAAAAGGAGCCAATAAGCGGCCACTCAAATCACTTTCCGAGACCATTAAAGGTAAGCAGGGACGATTCAGGCAAAACCTACTTGGAAAGCGTGTGGATTTCTCTGGCCGTTCTGTTATTGTCGTCGGGCCAAGCCTGCGTATGGATGAGTGTGGACTGCCAAAGAAAATGGCGCTAGAGCTTTTCAAGCCGCATATGATGGCAAAACTTGAGGAAAAAGGCTATGCCACGACTCTCAAGCAGGCAAAAAATATGATTGAAAAACAATCGAGTGAAATATGGGAATGCCTCGAAGAGGTGGTAGACAGCTACCCTGTACTGCTCAACCGTGCGCCGACGCTGCACAAGCTTTCGATTCAGGCGTTTCACCCTCGTCTGATTGATGGCAAGGCTATACAGCTGCATCCACTTGTCTGTTCTGCATTCAACGCAGACTTTGATGGGGATCAGATGGCAGTGCATGTGCCACTCTCTGATGAGGCTATTGCAGAGGCGAAGATACTGATGCTTAGTTCTATGAACATCTTGCTTCCTGCTTCCGGTAAAGCGATTGCGGTACCGTCTCAGGATATGATTTTGGGTCTTTATTATCTCTCTTTGGAGAAGTCAGATGTAATCGGGCAGCATAAGCTGTTTGCCAATGTGGATGAGGTCTTTATTGCCTTTGAACAGCAGACGCTGGATCTGAATGCAAGAATCAGAACCGTGGTGGATGGGAATATCGTGACCACGGTAGCTGGGAGATTGATCTTGAAATCTATCATGCCGGATTATGTACCGCAGAAGCTTTGGAATAGGGTCATGAAGAAGAAAGATATCGCCACACTAGTGGATTATATCTATAAGCACAGCGGTATTTCCCATACAGCAGAGTTCCTTGACAATCTGAAAGATATGGGATTCAAATACGCTACGAAAACAGGGGTGTCGATCTCTATTGATGATATCAAAATACCTGATGCCAAAGAAGGTATTGTGGCAGATGCCAAAGTAAAAGTAGTCGCCATTCAAAAGCAGTTTGGTGCAGGTCTCTTGACAGATCAGGAGCGCTATAACAAAATTATTGATATATGGACAGATGCAAACAATAAGATTGCCGAGGAACTGATGGCGCTGATCAAGAAGGATAAAGATGGCTTCAACTCTGTCTATATGATGGCTGACTCAGGAGCAAGAGGTTCTGCTGCGCAGATCAGACAGCTTTCCGGTATGCGGGGCTTGATGGCCAAATCAGATGGATCGATTATTGAAACACCTATTACTTCAAACTTCCGTGAAGGATTGAATGTGCTGGAATACTTCATCTCTACACACGGTGCGAGAAAAGGTCTTGCGGATACTGCCTTGAAAACGGCGAATGCGGGATACCTTACACGAAAGTTGATTGATGTAGCACAAAATGTGAAAGTTAGCATTGATGACTGCGGGACACATGAGGGGGTAGAAGTTTCTGATATAGTTGTGGGAAATGAGCTGATAGAGCCACTTTCTGATCGTGTCTATGGACGTGTGGTAGCAGAAGATGTTATTGATCCTGTGACAAATGAAGTGCTTCTGAGCGAAGGAACACTGGTCGAGGAGGAAGAGGCACAGGTGATTCGTGATACAGGGGTAAGATCTGTAGTCATAAGAGCCCCTGCCAGCTGCAAGGCCAAGAAAGGTATCTGTGCGAAATGTTATGGTTTGAATATGGCAGAAAACAGATTGGTCAAGATTGGTGAAGCGGTTGGTGTGATTGCAGCACAGTCAATTGGTGAGCCCGGTACGCAGCTGACATTGAGAACTTTTCATACAGGTGGTACGGCAAGTGCGGGTAAAGAGGAGCGACAGGTCATCGCGACCAAAGAGGGCTTTGTGCGATACTACAACCTGACTGCCCATAAAAACCGTGAAGACAACCTGATCGTAGCCAATAGAAGAAATGCCGGTGTGCTTCTTGTGGAGCCGAAGATCAAAGCATTGGCTGACGGTACGCTTTCTGTGTCTGTGTTGCATGATGAAGTCGTATTGACAGTAGTGTCAAGCAAGGGTGAGGAGTATCGATACAGCTTGAGGAAAGGCGATGTCGCCAAAGCCAATGAGCTTGCCGGTGTTGCAGGAAAAGTAGAGGGCAAACTCTATCTTCCTCTCCAGGATGGTGATATGGTCAAAGAGGGCGACTCGATTGTCGAGACGATTCGAGAAGGCTGGTCTGTGCCTGCCCGTATTCCATTTGGTTCTGAACTCAAGGTGGAAAATGGTGCACCTATCGCACAAAAAGTGGTAGCCAATGCGAAAGGAAAAGTCAAGTATTTTATCCTTAAGGGGGATTATCTCGAAGCGTTGGAAAATATTAGAAAAGGCTCCACTGTAAAAGAAAAAGGTATCTTTGCAGTAGTGGTAGACGATAGCAACCATGAAGCAGCTAGACACTATATCTCCAGAGGTTCTGTGATCAATGTGGAGCATGATGATATGGTGGAAAGAGGCGATACGATTGCCGTACCTCAGACACAGACACAGATTGTTGTTGCTGAGTGGGATCCCTATTCTGAGCCAGTAATTGCAGAGCAGGAGGGTGTAGTCAGCTTTGAGGATATTATCCCAGGGGTAACAGCTTCTGAACAGTTTGATGAGTTGACCGGAGATACAAGACTGGAGCTCAATGAATATATTGCCGCTGCTTATAAGCCGGCAATTGTATTGGCAGGAAAGGATGGCGAGATCACCCGCTACCAACTGGATCCAAAGAGTATCCTTCACGTACAGGATGGTGCAACTGTGAGCATTGCTGATATTCTGGCAAAAAAACCAAAGGCAGCTATCACCTCGAAAGATATTACCGGAGGTCTCCCCCGGGTTTCTGAACTCTTTGAGGCAAGAAGACCGAAAGATATCGCACTGATTGCCAAGATCGATGGTTTGATATCCTTCGGCAAGCCATTGAGAGGGAAAGAGCGTATTGTTGTCACCGGAGACAATGGACAGGTGACAGAGCAGTTTGCGGACAAGGGGAAGATGATCCTTGTGCACTCAGGCGAATATGTTCATGCCGGTGAAAGATTGACTGACGGTATCGTCTCTAGTCATGATATTCTAGAGTCTATGGGAGAGAAGGCGTTGTTCGAGTATGTGGTATCTGAAGTACAGCAGGTCTATAGACGACAAGGTGTAAATATTTCAGACAAGCATATTGAGATTATTGTCTCTCAGATGATGAGGCAGGTCAAAGTAGCAGAGAGTGGGGATACAAAGTTTATTGAAGCAGATTTGATATCCAGGAGAAAATTCCAGGAAGAGAATGAGCGGATCGTAAAACTTGGCGGTGAGCCGGCCATTGCGGAGCCGATGCTGGTTGGTATTACGCGTTCGGCTGTTGGTGCTGACTCTATCATCTCTGCCGCTTCATTCCAGGATACAACCAAAGTCTTGACCTCTGCCTCCATTGCAGGTACGATAGATAGCTTTGAAGATCTCAAAGAAAATGTTGTTATCGGTAGACTGATTCCTGTAGGAACAGGAATGCTGGATATGGATGATATCAAGTTAGAAAGTACAGAAGAACGCAAGTAAGAAGGCGATCTTCCCGTTTGGGCTTTTCTGCCCAAGCATCCTCTTGTAAGCACACATGAAGCCATTTTGGCTATAATATCCATCCATTTTTCTGTTCATATGTCATGCAAAGTTACTGCTATAGGGTACTTTTGCATGGTGTAACAGCCAGATTCAATTCGCTCAAAGAGCCAAACATTTACAAGAAAGGAAACAATTTGCCAACGATTAATCAGTTGATTCGTAAAGAACGCAAAAAGGTGATTAAAAAATCTAAGTCACCAGCACTGGAAAGCTGCCCTCAGAGAAGAGGCGTATGTACGAGAGTGTATACAACTACACCAAAGAAACCAAACTCAGCATTGAGAAAGGTAGCAAAAGTCAGACTCACAAGTGGATATGAGGTGATCTCCTATATTGGTGGTGAAGGTCACAACCTCCAAGAGCACTCAATCGTCCTAGTAAGAGGCGGAAGAGTCAAAGACCTTCCTGGTGTAAAGTATCACATCGTTCGTGGTGCGCTTGATGCGTCAGGTGTACAAGGAAGAACAGTGGCTAGATCTAAGTATGGTACCAAGAGACCAAAAAAGTAGAAATTAGCACATAAGTTAGAGGTCAGGTGTGGTCATAAAAACCTTCGTGGACGCACACTTGAGTAAATCATTCAAGATTGAAGAGGAATTAAAATGAGAAGAAGAAAAGCCCCGGTCAGACCGGTATTGCCAGATCCAGTACATGGATCAAAAGTGTTAACAAAATTTATCAATGCAGTTATGCTGGATGGTAAAAAGAGTGTTGCCCATAAAGTAATGTATGGTGCGCTAGAGAGAATTGAATCTAAAAGTGGTGAAAAGGGTATTGAGGTATTCAACAAAGCGATGGATAATATCAAGCCTGTGATGGAAGTAAAGTCCAGAAGAGTCGGTGGTGCTACCTACCAGGTGCCTATCGAAGTAAGACCAGCTAGGCAGCAGTCGCTCGGTATTCGATGGATTATTGAAGCGGCAAGAAAGAGAAATGAAAGAACCATGATCGAGCGTCTTTCCAATGAGCTTATGGATGCTGCGACTGAGAAGGGTTCTGCCTTTAAAAAGAAGGAAGATACCTATAGAATGGCTGAAGCAAACAAAGCATTTGCTCACTATAGATGGTAAGGAAATAAGTCATGGCACGAACACATAAACTTGAAGATGTAAGAAACATCGGTATTGCTGCGCACATTGATGCAGGTAAAACAACCACAACAGAAAGAATCCTTTTCTATACGGGTGTTGAACATAAGATCGGTGAAGTACACGATGGTGCGGCAACTATGGACTGGATGGAGCAGGAGCAGGAGAGAGGAATTACGATTACTTCAGCTGCGACTACTTGTGAATGGCTAGGCAAGCAGATCAACATTATCGACACTCCGGGTCACGTTGACTTCACGATTGAGGTTGAGCGATCAATGAGAGTACTAGATGGTGCTGTCTCTGTATTCTGTGCTGTTGGCGGGGTTCAACCACAATCAGAGACTGTATGGAGACAGAGAAACCGTTATGGTGTACCCTCTTTGGTGTTTGTAAACAAAATGGACAGAACTGGCGCTGATTTCCTTGAAGTAGAGAGACAAATTAGGGATAGACTCAAGGGTAATCCGCTTGTCATTCAGCTGCCTATCGGTGCCGAAGAGAACTTTGAGGGTGTGGTTGACCTAGTCAAAATGCAAGAAGTTGTCTGGGATCAGGACGCAGAAATGGGTTCTAACTACCATGTGCAGGAGATTCGTGAAGAGCTCCTAGAGCAGGCAAAAGAGTGGAGAGAGAAACTCATCGAGGGTATCTCAGAGGCAGAAGGCAATGATGCGCTGATGGAAAAATACATGGAGGGAGAAGAGCCTACTGAAGAGGAAATTGTTGCAGGTATCAAAGCTGCAACAATTGGTATGCATGTTGTGCCAATGCTTCCAGGTACTGCATTTAAGAACAAAGGTGTTCAGACACTGCTTGATGCTGTTGTTGCGTATCTTCCCTCTCCAATTGAGGCGCCTGCGATCAAAGGTACTGAGATGGATGATGAGGATGCAGAAGTCATCGTGGAGTCTACAGACGATGGAGCATTCGCTGCCCTGGCATTTAAGATCATGACTGACCCTTTTGTCGGACAGCTTACCTTTATCCGTGTTTATAGGGGTTCTTTAGAGTCCGGTTCTTACGTCCTAAACTCCACCAAAGACAAAAAAGAGCGTGTTGGCCGTATTATGAAAATGCATGCAATCAAGCGTGAAGAGATCAAAGAGATCTATGCAGGTGAGATCGGTGCAGTTGTTGGCCTTAAAAACACAACGACCGGTGATACACTCTGTTCTGACAAAGACAAAGTCGTACTAGAAAGAATGGATTTCCCAGATCCTGTTATCTCTGTTGCAGTTGAGCCTAAAACAAAAGCAGATCAGGAGAAGATGGGACTGGCACTTGGAAAGCTTGCTGCAGAAGACCCTTCTTTCCGTGTAGCAACAGATGAGGAGTCCGGTCAAACGATCATCTCTGGAATGGGTGAGCTTCACCTTGAGATTCTGGTAGACAGAATGAAGAGAGAATTCAAAGTAGAGGCAGAAGTGGGCGCACCACAAGTAGCCTATCGTGAGACTATCAGAAAAGCGGTTAATAAAGAGTACAAGTATGCCAAGCAGTCTGGTGGTCGTGGTCAGTTTGGTCATGTCTATCTCAAGATTGAGCCACAAGAGGCAGGATTTGGATATGAATTCGTTGATTCAATCAAAGGTGGTGTGATACCAAAAGAGTTTATTCAGCCGGTCAACAAAGGTGTTCAAGAGGCAATGGGTAGAGGTATCCAGGCCGGGTATCCGGTAGAGGATATCAAAGTCACGCTTTATGATGGTTCCTACCATGATGTTGACTCCTCGGAGATGGCATTTAAGTTGGCTGCATCTATGGGATTCAGAGAGGGTTGTAGAGAAGCCAATCCTGTAATCCTTGAGCCGATGATGAAAGTAGAGGTAGAAGTACCTGAAGACTTTATGGGTGATGTGATCGGTGATATCTCTAAGCGAAGAGGTCAAGTCAGCGGTATGGGCGACAGAGCAGGAAACAAAATTGTGGATGCTTTCGTCCCACTATCTGAAATGTTCGGTTACTCCACAGATCTTAGATCTATGACACAGGGTCGTGCGACCTATGCGATGGAGTTTGACCATTATGAGGAAGTGCCTCAGAATGTAGCCAAAGAGATCATAGCAAAGCGTAACGGCTAAGCTTTATCCTTGGGTGGCGGGTTGAGAGCTACAGATCTGTAGCCCCTCCCTCACCTAGATACAAAATTTACGACACACTCCCCCCCAAATTTTTTTATTCGATACTACATTTCCAAGTAGCACACCATAGTATCGAAAGGAACAGCATGAAAGTAATTATTGATCTGATTGAAGATATCAGAGAGACTATTGGCAATGCAGAGGAC
>JALWVW010000197.1 GCA_027079365.1 Campylobacteraceae bacterium
CCAGCAAGCAACAGTACTGCTATGATAGAGAAATTAATTAATGCAGGTACCAATCTCTTTCGACTTAATTTTTCCCATGGAAGCCATGAGGAGCACTTGCAGACACTGCAGAAGATACGCCAAGCCTCAAAAAAACTTCATAAGACCATAGGAGTGATGCAGGATATCTCAGGCCCCAAAGTGAGAATTGGAGAGATAGAGCGGAACTTTGAGCTCAAAAAAGGGGATATGCTTACCTTTGTCTCTGAGGAGATTGTAGGCCATCAAACCAGTGCCAATACCTATGTGGTCAGTATCAACTATCCTCATATACTGGATCGGATCAAAGAGGGAGAGTATATCTATCTTTACGATGGTACGATCCGTGCCAGGGTAGTTTCTACAGAAGAGCAGATTAAGGTCATTATAGAGAATGAGGGGATACTAAGCTCTAAAAAAGGAGTGAACTTCCCCACTACAGAGATAGGCATTGACATACTGACCCAAAAAGATAGACAAGATATCGCCTGGGGAGTTGCAAATAAAGTAGATTTCTTTGCCATCTCTTTTGTCCAGAATGCTGATGATATCAGAAATGTGAGAAAATTGCTTAAGGGGTATGAGGGAAAGATCATAGCCAAGATCGAGAAGTTTGATGCCATTGAGCATATTGACGCCATTCTCAAGATTTCTGACGGACTTATGGTGGCACGAGGAGATTTGGGCATAGAAGTACCTTACTATGAGGTGCCGACACTGCAAAAAATGCTCATACGCAAAGCCAACGAACACGCCAAGCCAATTATTACAGCAACACAGATGCTGCTAAGTATGACCAAGAGTCGCACAGCAACGAGAGCAGAGGTCTCTGATGTTGCCAATGCGGTACTAGATGGTACGGATGTGGTGATGCTCTCTGAAGAGAGTGCTATTGGAGACGATCCTGTGCATGTAGTCAAGACGATGGGCAACATTATTCGCCAAACTGAAGAAATCTACCCCTATAGGAGAAAAGAAATATGGAAGGACTACGACAAAGATGATATTATTGAGCGTTCTGTAGTGAACATTGCCGATAAGCTGGGTGCTACGGGGATACTTTCGCTTACGAGCTCGGGATGGAGCACGGTAAAGATATCTCGCTTTAGACCCAAAACGAAAGTCTATGCCTTTGCGCACAAGCGCAGGCTGCTCAATCAGCTCTCTATACTTTGGGGTATAGAGCCCATCGACAAGATACAGGTGCTGCCACCTTCCAAGATGATACAGGCAATGCTTGTTGCATTGGATCGTGAAGGGAAGCTTGATAAAAAAGGTCTCTATATCACTACAATAGGATATCCTGCAGGAGTACCAGGTTCCACCAATACGATTAAGATACTCAATGCCTCGGAGATCAAACATTACCTAAAATTGAGATAG